>JAAOZJ010000099.1 GCA_011605835.1 Thermoproteota archaeon | reverse complement strand
TCCTTCGGGATTTCGTGGATGACCACTTCCACAGCTTCCTTCGGGATCCCCAGCTCCACGAACACGTTAGTTATGCCAGCTATCGTCCTCCTCTTGGCCTCGTTCGAGAAGCCGCTCCACACGTACACGTGGACTACCGGCATTGATCAGGCCCTCTGACATTAGCTAGCGCTCGCCAGCCAAATAAGCGTTAACAGAGAACGAGGGCCTGGAGGCTTCAAGCTTCGCGAGGGGCGTGTGCGCGCTTAACGGCATGGATGTGCAGACGATACGGCATGGCCTTCGCGGCCGCTAACGTGAGGATCTCGGCGTCGTTTTACGCTTCGCGCTCGTGCGAGTTCGCTAGGTCGCCTGGCGTTGGGGCGTAACCCTGACGAGCTTGGACCTGGCCTTGTAGACCTCCAACGCGTTCCTCTTGACCACGTGGACCTCGAAGGGGTCCCTTATGCCCCTCTCCCACAAGGTTGCGAGGACCTCGCCCGGACTCAGGTCGGTGACGACTAGGACGTCCACGTCGCTTGAGAGCAAGTGCCTGCCCTCGGCCACGCTGCCGAACAGGTAGACCTCAGCGTCCGCGTCCAGCTCCTTGACGGCCTCCGCTATGGCGGCCAAGTACCTCTCGAGGTTCTTAAAGACCTCAGCTCGGCGCCTCGCCTCCTCGATCAACAACTCCTCCGACAACAGCCATCACCTCCTCGACCACCTTCCTGAGCCTCTCCACCTCCTCAGGGCTGTAGCCCCTAGGCACGTACCTAGAGGTTATGTACGCGTCCTCTAAGGCCCCGAGCTCAACGCTGAACTTGCGGAGCAGGTCGCTTATCGCCTCGCCCCCCGAGACCTTGACTATCAGCTCCAACAACTTCCTAACGCTATGGGTCCTCGGGTAGTCGGCGCCCAGCTTCAACAAACAGGCCTTTAAGAAGAGCTGGAGACCCTGCTCCAAGCTGAAGACCGCCAAGTCGTAGAAACCCCTCTCGATCTGCATGCTCGCTGTCTCGCAAAACCTTCTAGATCTTTCCAAGAGGGTCTCGTATTCATCCATGCGGGTCAATGGAAAGTGACCTCCACCGCTCTGCTAAAAGACGCCAGCTTTCCGCGTTTTAGTTGTAGGAACTTACAAATAACGCTTCTTTGACGACGCGACAACTTCTTATACCTTCGCCAGGAGTTGAGTTTATCGTTTTATTTGCGACGGCCTCCTAAGGCGCTTTGGTGAGGGGCTTGATCCTCACGGTCTTGAACTCGAGGTCCAAGTACGACATCATGGGAGGGGTTAGGGAGGTCACCGATAGCACTGTGGGCGTGTTCGTCGTCGGCGGGGGAGGCGTCGTCCCCAACCCTCCATCTTACGACTTGGCCCTGAAGTTCTTGGAGAGGCCCGACGAGCTGAGCGCCGAAGAGGCTCTAATGCTGCTGAGCAGGGTCAGGGGGGTGTTCGTGGGGGACCCGTCGAGGCTCGAAGCCACTAACAAGTGCTGGAGGCTCGTCAGGCTGTGCGACAAGCTCGTCGAGCGGCTGGACCTAAGAAGCTCTTGGTGCTCATGCGTCGGCCTGACCAAGGACAGTGCGGGCAAGAGGGTGGGGTTCGAGAGGATACCAGTGCCCGAGCTGGTCCTCTCCGGGAACGTCGTCGTGGGCATCGAGCTCTTCGGCCTAAGGTGCAGGAGAGTGGAGTTCCGCGACGTACCCCTGATCAAGCTCAAAGAGGAGAGGCCCCCTCACTCCATGATCGACGTACTGGCCAACATAGTCGAGGTGCAGGTCGGCGACGTGGTCGAGAACTTGGAGGGGGTCGTGGAGGAACTGGGCGACGTCGTTGAGAGGGCGATAAAGGAGGAGGGCGAGAGGTTGAGGGCGCTGGTCGACGAGGCCTTGAGGGACGGCGTGGCCTACGTGGAGCTCGACAAGCTGGCTGACGAGGTCTTCAATCAATTGTGCAGGAAGGTTGGATCCTACGTCCTTGGACTGAGAGAGGCGGCGAAGAGGAAGCTTATGATTTGATGCCAGCTCGATCGCTTAATACGACAAAGCACACTACTCTAGAGCATAGCGACGGATGAGGCCGAGATAATGAGCTTCGTAGACCCCTATCTGCTACTGGCGTTGCTCTTTGGTTCGGCAGCCGTCCTAGCGTGGATCACCAAGAGACTCGGCCTCTCTTACGTCGCCGGCTACGTAATGGCTGGCGTCCTATTCAGCTTCCTGGCCCCTGGCGTGAGAGAGGGCTACGGGGGCCTCCTAGACCTGTTCTCGGACATCGCCATAGCCCTATTGGCATTTGAAGTCGGAAGAGAAGTCGGTCTCGAAAACGTCAAGCACCTAAGAACAGCCCCCTTAGCGATAGTTCTAGGAGAACTATTGGCCTCGTTCACGCTCATGACGACGATGGGCTTGATCTTAAAGCTCGATTGGATCGACATAGTGGTGCTGGCGCTGATGAGTTCTTCCTGTAGCACGTCGATAACTTACAAGTTAGTGCATGAAAGAGGGCTCGACTTCGACAAAAGGAGATTTGTGCTTTCGGTAGCTGCTATCGAGGACGTTGCTGTCATAATATTTTTGGCGCTTCTCCCCCAGCTAAGCCGTGGCTACGCAAGCCTCTTCGATGCCCTGAAGCTCGTGTTGCTCTCGGTAACCATAGCCGCAACCTTGGTTATCGTTGGCATAGCTCTGCTCCGTTCGATCTTCGCAAAAATAGTAAGGCCAGACGAATTAGGTTTGGCGATATCGATTAGCTTAAGCTTTGCTTATGCGCTGGTGTCCAGAACCGCAGGGCTATCGCCCACTTTAGGGGCCTTCGCAGCGGGTTTGGCTTTATCGACTCACCCTAGGTCTGCTGAGATAGGTGAACTGATGAGGCCGATTAGGGAGATGTTTTTGATCGTGTTCTTCATAGTGATGGGCTTCAACGCGAACATGATGTCTATGTCGCTTTTAAACATCGAAACAGCGATTGTGATCGGAGCCCTCATAGTACTTGCTAGGCTCGTCTTCTTCTCTTCGTTGACCTGGATCTTAAGCGGTTACGGCCTTCGGGATTCCCTGAGCATGGGCTTTTTCGCGATGACCGTGGGAGAGTTCAGCATAATAGTGGCTTACGAGGCTGTTAGGCTCAAGGCGACGAGCCAACCCGTGATAGTGATCGCAACGCTCTCGACCATCGTTGCTACAATAGCGGCCTCGATGCTTACAAAGGACTTCGAGCGACGTGCCGAAAGGTTCTCGTCGATCATACCAGTCCCCGTAAAGCTCTTCGGTGACCAAGTCTCGTACTACATCAACAAGGTGCTCGAAGGCAAGGTGAGCCGCGCTGTCCGAGAGGCCTTTACAAGGGTCGTTAGAGAGTGCGCGTCGATGATAATAGTAGCGTTCGTCGCCTCCTCCGCGCTCTACGTCATCGACAGCTTCGTGAGCTATCCCTACAACTTGGCGTTCACGGCCGTAGTCGTAGCAACAGCCGCTCTCCTGATATTCATGATCATCCGAAGGCTCCGCTCGCACGCCGACTTCCTGTGCCAAGAGTTCCTGTGCAAGAGCGGCGTCGCCGACCCCAGAGTGAGGAGGTTGTTGAACAGTCTAATATTCATGAGCTTGACTGTGCTGACGGTCCTACTGGCCACGTTGGTGGCGAGCAAGTACGTGGAAGCTATAATCAAGAGGGTCGTAGGCCTCGACGTCGGTCACTTGGTGGCGTCCTCTATAATAGTCGGGCTATTGGCCCTAGCCTTGTGGAGCATAGTCGGCAGGTTGAGGAGGCTAGCGTCAGTCGTTAGAGACAAAGGGACATAGCGGGTCAGGCATCATCAAGTCGCCGTGGATCGCCAAGGCCCTCGCGTGGCAACCGCCTAGGCAACTCTCTGCGTGTTCGCAGGCCCTGCAGGGACCTTTAAGGTTCTCTGGCCTCGTCAACGACCTGACGAGCTCGCTCCTCGAGTACTCCATCCAAGCTTCTCGGACTCCTTTCTTGACGTCCGTGACCTTTATATCGATGGTGTCACAAAGCAATACACTACCGTCGGGGGCTATGTCCATGCACACGTCCACTATGCAACTCGAGGCGTGGACCCTCCTCGACTTAATGAGTGGCGGGGCAAAAGGAGAGCACCACAGCTCAACGTTGAGGCCGACCTCCTCTGCCTTCTGAGCCACTAGCAAGAAGGCCTCCTTGGTCATGCTCGGCGTGGGCATGATTTCTCTGTCCGCTCGGCCGACAGGTATTATCGGGATCAGCGCAGCGCTCGAGACGTCCAGCTCAGCGCATAGCTCCACGTACCTCCCGACTTCGCTATAGTTCACAGAATTTATGGTCATGACAGGCTCAACCTCTATCCCGAGAACCCTAAGCCTCCTCGTCCTCTCTAAAACGAGGTCGAAGTAGGGCCCCCTTATCTTGGCGAAGGTCTCCTTAGAGGCGCCGTCTATACTGATGTGTACCTCGACCTCCCTCTTGGCCAAGAAATTCATAAGCTCGTCGGCCAGCTTGAGGGTATTGGTGAAGACACTTACGTGCAGTCCTCTTTCCTGGGCTTCAACTATCAACTTAGGAAGGTCCTCTCTCAAGGTAGGCTCTCCACCAGTTATCGAGAGGTGCCTTGCCCCTATCTCTGCGATTCCATCGACGACCTTCAAGGCCTCTTCGGTCGATAGCTCGGGCAGGCCACTAAAGCGAGATGCATAGCAGTGCCTGCAACTAAGGTTGCACCTGCCAGTCAAGATCCACACGACCAACGCACAAAAGCTCACAAAACCTCACCAACGTTAAGTGAAGGGACGGGCGGCCGATAACTGAGTGAGATTGTAATGGCGAAGGGGCGTATAACTCTTGCCATCTAAGACCGCAAACAATTGCCGAGGCTATGGGGCCGTTGACTTGATTCATGAAGCCTCTTATCAAGAGCGTGGTCTGACCTCGCAGGACTCGGCTATGAGCTTCGAGGCAAGCTCGACGGCTTCTCTAACTCTCTCCTCGCCGACGCCCCTGACGCCGCAGGCCACTATCAATATCCTCTTGGTCTCTCTGGTGACCATCGTGTGCACGGAGTCCCTGTGAGGGAAGACGTGCATAACCACGCCCCTTGAGTCCACCAACACCACGTCCCTGTCGCTGAGGGTCTCCGGAGCGCCGCCTATCGGGTAGAAGGTCTCTCCAGCGTGGGCCCTCCTGAGGGTCAGGGGTGGCGCGGCCTTGTCCAAGTCGTATATCCCTATGGGCACCATGGTCTTCAGTGACGCGACGTTGCCTAGGTCCACCACGTTGTTTATCAGCGGTATCGACCCGCTTCTCAGGGCCCTCCTTATGAGGGCTTCGGAGGAGGGCCTGGTCTTGGTAGGGTCTATCCCCAAACGCCAGTAGAAGTCCCTGTACGCCCTTATCACCGGGTGGTCCTTGAGGCCCTCCAAGGTCAGGCTGGACCTCACCTCCTCCACTGCCCTCTTTACGGTGTTCACGACGTACTCGCTCAAGCGGGAGTCGTAGACCTCGACTCCCTCGAGGGAGGCCCACCTCAAGAATATCCCCAGCGACTTCACGCTCTCCTCTATCTCTATCATGTCCCTTCAGGACTTTCATCGGTGGCAAAATTTAAATTCTCACCCTTAGCCAATCCCTGTCGGCGGAGGTCAGCCGCCGATGTGGGAGCCGGACGCCGAATAGACCTCGAAATGCTATCAGAGAGCTCTAAGCAGTGGAAAGAGGTCCTCAGCGAAAAGGTCCTGTTCTTCACGCCAGGGCCGACGTACGTGCACCCTAGGATCCTGAGGGCCCTCAGCAGACCCGTCGAGCCCCACTCGTACAAGGGCTTCATGGAGAAGTACAAGATCGCCCTGAAGAAGCTCAAGGCCCTCTTCAAGACCGATGGAGAGGCCTTCCTGCTGGCGGGCTCCGGGACCTTAGCCCAAGAGATCATGGTGTTAAACGTCGTAAGGCCTGGGGACAGAGTGCTGTGCTTGTCGACCGGGTTCTTCAGCTCGAGGTTCAAGGATATGGTCCTCAGGGCAGGGGGTAGGCCTAAGCTTGTCGAGAGGCTCGACGGGAGGGGCTTCACCGGGAGGGACGTCGAGAAGCTGATCAAGAGGGGCTCCTTCAAGGCCATAACTGTCGCCCACGTCGAGACCTCAACCGGCGTCACGTCTTACGTGGACGAGGTAGGCGAGGTAGCCTCCAAGTACGGGGTGAAGTTGCTTGTCGATGCGGTGGCATCGCTTGGGGCCATGGACGTGAGGTGCGATGAGTGGGGGATAACTATCTGCGGTAGCTGTAGTCAAAAGGGGATAGGCGCGCCGCCGGGATG
>JAAOZJ010000127.1 GCA_011605835.1 Thermoproteota archaeon | reverse complement strand
GCCACTCAGTTCTTAGTCGCAGACGAAAAGCTTCACGAAGTGGCCCGTAACGAAGGCCTAAATAGCGTCCGCCTAGGCTGAGCAATCCTGAGCGCTCTTTGCGCGTCGCTCAACGAGTTCTTCCTGAACCCCACTACGGCAACCCTTTGTTGCTGTGTGGGTCTTCTAGCACGACCTTTCTGCCGATGAACTTGGCCACGTCGGCCTTGCTTTCGCCGAGCTTGACCGAGGATATGCAAGGGGTTGATGGTTGCCTGAGCTGTCGTTGCCTTCTCTGAGAATGGTGGAGTTAAGGATCGAGGTTCTTTGAAGAATTTAGGGAATGCTATGAGAAAATGGGGCTTTAATTTCGAAAGAGCAAAAAAGGAGATGGAGGAAATGAGTGCGATATTCGGTAACGTACCGTATGAAGAAGGTGCTATACTGCTACTGAAGGAATTCGTCAAGGAACGCTTTCTAACGCTCCTATACCTGGCACCATCCTTGCAGAACTGGTTCAGAATGGAGGGGACATGCTCTACCTCCATAGGTGGAGGTATGTACCTCGTGAGTCCAAGGTCATTACTATCAAGGAACTCTACAGGCGAGAGGTTAAAGATTTCAAATTCGTGGCGAGGATAGAGAGGGAGTACTCTCCACTCTCCTTAACGGACTACGTTATAGCTTTGGAGAGAGCTGGATGGCAAGTCGAGGAAATAATTGAAGCGATCTCATGAGGCTCGAGATTTACAACGACCCTTGGTGGTTATTCAGCCCCTGATCGTCGCGAGGCTGATTGTAAGGTAAGTTGATGGCGTGGAAAGTTTGTCATTTTTGAACATGATTAAGCCCTCTATTCAGTGATGATCGACGAGGAGATAGAGTCGAGGGATCTGGCAACCTAGGATGTCAGACGTAACATGTTAAGTTGCCAGGCCCTAGTGCGGGAGTAGTAAAAAAAAGCAACACGGGACACGAGCCTCACGGGCTTGAAGGACCTCTTGAGGAAGTGTGAAGAGATAGTCGCGATCCTCGACGAGGCCTCTGACTTGCTTAGCAAGGCCTCTGCCAAGCTCTTGAAGCTCTCAGAGATGGTTGATAAGGCCATAGATCTTCAGCCCGTCTTTCAAGTCAGCTTAAACGGTATCGTGGGCTATAAAGCGTTGCGGAAAAGACGGCACGAAGCATGAGCTCCACGAGCTCGAGAACTCTTGAGGAAGTGTGAAGATGTTGGAGTAGTCTTAGACGAGATCTCTAGAAAGCTCGACGTTATGGAGTCCAGCTATCTCGACAACGCGAGATACAGTGTTTAGTGTGAAGTAGTCAAAAGTATAATAGGGGTGGAGTCTTGCCATTTCCGAAAACTTGGACTGAGGAGCTCATTCTAGAGTGGCTTCAGCTCAAGGGATACTTGGCCCTCTCTAATGTGAGGCTCAAGTCTGGAAAGAGAGGAGGAGTCGAGGAAGCAGACATAATAGGCCTGAGGCTTCGCCAGAGGCCCGATCCTCAGTCGAAGACCATGGTTGAGGTACTCGAAGTGCTACATATAGAAGTCCAGAGCTTAGCTTTATGTGGATTTCGAGACCCTGACGTGCTTCCCGCAAGGCCTTCAAAGCGTCCACCAGTTGCCGGACTGACCGATGTTAAGCGCGTTCATCAGCTTCTCGACTTTCACTGTCGCGCGACGGTAATGGCCTTCACTAAGACCTGATATGTTACTCGCTCCCCCGAAACAGCTCGGGTAATTGCCTTAGGACTCTCTTATGGCTCCGCGACTGCGCATACAAACTTTCATAATGAACTGGCAGGCTGGAAGAGTTTCCTCACGTCCCCCTTAGATAGGTAAACGAGACAGACGATGTTGATGGCCATGAAGACCACGCCGATTAGGGCTATGGGGCTGGGCGATGTCGGGATGTTCATTATCGTGCCTGCCACGAGAAGCGTCACGGCCATGGTCCACCCCCAATGCCTCACGCTCCACAGCCCATAAGCAGCGACTCCATTCAATAGCGCCAAACCAAAGCTCATCAAGCCTATCGCTGGGATGGCTGTCAAGAGCCATTCGAGAAGCCCAGGCCAAGCCCCGAGACCCGGGCGAAGCGTGCTAGCTCCGTAGGTTAATGAGAGGCCGAGGAGGAGGTACAGGATCCCCACAGCGATGTCTATTGCACAGGCTATAGCTAAGTAAATTGAGATTATGCTTAGCCCTAAAGGCGGTCTGGTGCTTGGAGCTGAAGGCTTTATCTCGACAACTTGTTGCGCTCCACAGTAAGGACAGAACTTGGCGTCTTCGGGTACTTGCTTCCCACAGTTTCTGCAATAGGGCATAGTCTTACTTTGGACACCGCCTCCATATATAAGTTCTTGGAGGCTTTCTCCTTGTGCCCTTCTCGAGTTGTTGGTCTTCTCCCAATTTGTTACCTTGAGAAGGTCTTCAATATCTTGTAAGGCTCGTGCTTTATCATCCCAACGCAGTAGTCACTTCTAGAGAACAGAGGATCGGCTATGACCCATATCCCTCCTCCCACGTCCGTCAAGTACTTTACGGAGTACTGAAGTGGCAACTTCGAAGCGAGGCCAGCGGTAATGATAATTGCCTCTTCAGCGTCTAAGAACTTCTCAGCCGTGCCACTATAGTGAACCAAGACAGCTATGTGGTCTGCCACCCCATCACCGTCTGTATCCATGAGGGCGAACTTTGTCTTGAGCCCAAGCGCCTCGTACATGGAGGCCAGCAGGACGGCAACGTCGTCGCAATCCCCGGCCCTCAGCTTAAGCGTCTCCTCGGGCCTCTGCACGAGCTCGAAGTTGGGGTCTCTGACGTAATTGATGTTCTTGGCCACCCAAGCGTTGACTATCCATATGTACCAAGCCTCCTTGTCGGTGATGCCACGTGGAAAGTCGTCTGATAGGGGCCTTTGCAAGGCCTCGGCCCTCAGCTTCACGCGTGCATTGCCATAATTGGCTTTGACTACTAGGCAGTAAACTCCTTTTTCGGGGCACGTCCACTCGAAGGTCGAGCTGTAGACGCGTTCACGTGAGGGCTTTGTGTAGTAGGAGAAGGACAGGCCACCCCTGAAAAGCTGAAAGTTTGTCGCGTCGAGCACGTAAAGATCGACGGGGCTCCCCGACGTCACCTCAACCTCGCCACTAAGATGCTCCAGCTTTCCCAGCTCGACCTCTAAATACCAATAATACCCCCATCCCAAGAACCTCTCCTCATCCACCAAGACGCGCCTCTCCCATAGAGATGGGAAGGCTGACGAGGGATTGGTGGCTAGGCTGATGGCAAGGCTCCTGACGGACATCGGGTCTACCTTGCTGAGCACGAGCTCCTCTAATGTGCTTGGCCGAGTTGCACTCCATTGAGGTAAAGAGCTGAGTTGAGAGGAGAGGGTGAAGAAGGCGAGCGCTAAGACGATGCCTGCTAGTACACAGAGAGAGATTAGCACGACAAAGAGCTTAGCCCTGTCACTTCCATCGCTTAGCTTAACCACACAAGTGTTTTCTGGCATTTCATTTCAACTCTTCAATAAGCTTCTACTTAAAAGTAGAGACCTTTGGGCCGTAGTGAAATTCACAACTCCATTGGAAGTGGGAGAAGAGCTCTCAATGCCAAGAGCTCACGAGCTCCTTTAAGTACTCCTCCGTGGCCTTCGAGCCAGACTTGGATGCCTTGGTGTATTTCTACAGCTTCATAGGCAGTGGAGAGGGCCTTATCATTGAAAAACGAAGAAATAGTCTTTAAATCCAAGGCCAAGACCCCTTGGCTATGAAGAGGCCACTACTGGCGAGAGGCCGTACCCCTTTCCGGTCGGCGTCCCTTTAGACAGGTCGATCATCATCTCGAGGAGTGTGGCAAACGTCCTTCCGAGCCTCGAACACTCCCTAGTCAGTAAATCGTCCAAGAAGTCCATTCAATAGTCCATTCTCTGTACAGCTGGTTAAAAGCAACGCCAATAAGCTTTTAGGCTGACCTTTGAGCTAAGTAGCTTGTAGGCCTTATGCCTGAGGGCCTTCCCACGTCGATTTCAGGGCAAGGGGCAAAGGGTTCAACAGGTAAGCCCTCGTGGGATCCTCTAACGGAGTGCAAGAGCTTCTTCTTAGAGGTCACGCAACCGCCGTACCCAGGCCACGTGGGGAAGTGCCTGTGGTCCCCACTCGCCGACAGGTACAAAGACATGGAAAGGCTGAGCCCAGGGGATTGCGTGATCCACTACGTTGGGAGCAGGGCCGAGGGCGGGGTGAAATCAGTGTTCGTCGGGATGTCCCGAGTGGCCGAGAGGGCTGTGAAATGCACCAAGGACGAGCTGATCGAGAAGTTAAAGAAGTTAATAGGGCTTAACGTATGGGACTCCAGCTATAAGAACTTCGCCAAAAAGTGGCTCGAGAAATCGGAGTTCTTCTACTTCGTGAGGCTGGCCGATTACGTGGACTTCCCGAAGAAGGTGACCCACCGGGAATACGAATTGTTGACCAAAAGCCGCGTCCCTCAAAGCTACATCAGCGAGCTAGGGGTCGAGACGGTCAAGAAGATACTTGAACTGGCGCAAGTCCTTAAGGTCAGCACCATTTACTGCTCGAGGCTCGTTGAAATGGCTCGCGACTTGGCGGAGCTCGTTGTCTTACTCACGCTATTGAGTGGCAAGAACGTGTTGCTGGTGGGCCCTCCGGGCTCGGGCAAGACGCGGTTCGTCAAGGATTTGCTCGAGAGGCTCGGCATAGGTTACACCATCGAGACGGGCAATCCCGAGTGGACGCCCTTCGACGCTTTGGGAAGCTTCGGGCTCGAGCCCAACGCGTTCAAGAAGGGCTTCATATTCGAGGCGGCTGAGAGAAGCTACGAGGCCGCAAAGAATGGCGGGCTACACTGGCTCGTGATAGACGAGATTAACAGGGCCAACGTCGATCTAGCCTTCGGCAAGTTCTTCACCCTGCTGGACCCCGACCACAGGGACAAGGAGCCCCTGCGGGTCCACGGACTTAGAGGCGAGGTCGAGGAAGTCTGGGTCCCGTTCTCGTTTAGGGTCCTAGCGACCATGAACAACTACGATAGAGCGTTGCTCTTCAAGCTCGGCTACGCCTTGACCAGGCGCTTCGCGATAATCAACTACTCGTACCTGGAGGATCTCCACGCCTACTACGAGAAGTATTGTGAGGCAAGCGAGCGAGTACTGAAGAGACTCCTCGAGTTGAGCTCGACCGACAGCTCCGACAAGCTCAAGATAGACTACAACGTCATCAAGGGCGGCCTCTTACTGCGCAGAGCCGAGGTCCCGCAGGATTGCGTAAGCCCTGTGGACTTCGGCGAGTACTTGAGCCAGTTGGAGGGGGACTGGAGGGAGAAGGTGTACCCCATTGAGGTGCCCGGCTCGGGCGTCATTAGGCTTGACAGGGTGACCGCGAACATAGCTGAGCAGGTCAACGAGTCGCTTTCGAGATTCGAAGAGGGCGAGATCTGTCCGGTGCAAATCACTCCCGGCGTGCTCGCGGACGCGCTAAAGTACTTGGCGATGGGGGCCTACGCCTACAAAAAGGGCTTCGTTAAGCTCCCGGGGCCGCCCAAGGCTAAAGTGGAGGTCGAGCGAACCGCCTACGCCGTGCTCTTATTGGACTCAGCCTTCTCGGCCTACATAGTGCCGCAACTGGACGTCCTCGCTGACTACGCGAGGCGCGAGGAGTTTCAGTACAAGTTGACCGAGGCCGGGAGGCCGTCCTTGAAAGATGTCCTAAGAGAGGTCACGTCGAAGTTGCACGATAACGGGTTGACCTACTCCGCCAAGCTCGTGTCTAGGATCGGTAAGGGATACCATGTATTCTAGCACGACGCATGCTCCACGCGTCTGCGTGAGGGTCGGCGGGGAGAGGGCCCTGTACGTGTGTCTAGTCGAAGACCGCAGCTACGACAAAGCCTGCGTGGTCGAGGCGATAAAGGAGGGGCTGAAGCGATGCGGTTGGGAGACCCGAGCTCTAAGCGTAGAGCCCGATGAAGTCTTCAACGCCATAGTCAAGTTCTTGCGACAGATGAGAAAGGCCGTCAACCGCTTGATCAAGGAGGTCTATAGAGAGCGAGCTCCGCTCGATATCTCCCTCCCGAGGGCCCGAGACGACAAGATCAACCCAGGGGAGTTCGTGGGCGACTTCACTATACATAGGGACCCGACGGTCGTCCTCCGCATTGAGCCGAAGATAGGCTGGGAGGCGTACTCCAAGATGCTAAAGGAGACTCGAGAGGCCGTGGACGTCCTCGTGAGCGAGACAGGCGTTTTAGAGCCGCTGATCGGCAACCTCTACTACCCCTTGCTGAGCAGCCCGATCTCCTACAGCATCCTCTTGATCAAGCTGACCGAGCTCGTCCTCTCCTCCACGCCGCCCAAGAAGGCAGTGAGGATAGAGGACGTGGCCGAGGACGTAGTGGGGAGGCCCGTGGCGTCTAAGACCTTGAAGTACGCGTTCCAAGGGCTTCCACTGGGGGTCTACGAGCGGACGAGGATTGAGCCGCACAACCTTCCCTTCGTCCTCCTTGCCAAGTTCCACCACGAGCTGGCCTCGAGGCTTGGCGCCGTGGCGAGCCGCCTCAAGGAGCTCGTCGAAGAGCAAGGCGCGTGGTCCTTCGCTATGAAGGACGTCGAGGTGTTGAGGGGGATCCACTCCGGCTACCTATCCACGCCCCCGCTGTCAGAGGCCGCCCAAGCTGTTCAATGCGAGGCGATCTCGGACCACGAGCTGATAGAGGAGACTAGGAGGGCCTCTCGAGTGAACCCCTACCTCGGGCTACTGGCAGACCTCTACGAGGCTTACCTCTTCTCCGACGTCGGCCTAATCCACGAGCAGGTCGAGAGGGGCGCGATAGTCCCCATGGCTTCGAGCAAGACCTACGAGCTCTGGGTCCTGGCGAAGGTCGTCGAGCACTTGAAGAGGTCCGGGAGGTCCAAGATAGCGGCCAAGAAGTACCGAGACCTCTACGTCGAGCTGCAACTGGACGGCCTACAGCTGGCCTACAACGAGCCCCAGCCAGATCCCTTCGTCGGAGGGCTGGCGAGGTCGCGCCTCAGGCCCGACTTCCTCTTCGAAAGCCGCGGCGGGGTGGCGGTCTACGACGCGAAGTACAAGGAGGAGCTGTCGAGGGACGACGTAGTCGAGCTGCTGGCGTACATAGCCGAGTTCGCCACGCCCATCGAGCTGAGGGGTAGGAGGGTCCTCCTCGGAGGCTTCTACAAGCTGGGAGGGGGCAGAGCCAAGCTGGCGGAGAGGGACACGTTGCCGCTCAAGATAGTCGTGCAAGTGCACGAGGTGGACCCGAGGATGAGCGACGAGGAGATAGAGTCGAGCGTGAAGAACTCCCTGCGGGCCTTGATCGCTGGCTGAGTTGAATGAAACATCGCTAATTTAAATTGACAACGCGGTAGAGTGTAATGGGGACGATCAAGGCGACGTGAAGGTATCGTCACTGACATACTTCATCCTATAGGCTCAAGTTGAGGATCTCTAAACGAGGCCACGGAAAGGTTAAAAGCAAATGGTCGATAACAAATTTCTTGGTATGGCACGATGCTGGCAAAAAGCTTTAAGAGGCAATATGTCTGCATACAAGGCGCTCCTCTAAATTGGGCTTGGAGCCTGAGGACTTTAGGTGAAGAGAGCATCGGGCCTTCTGCTAAAAATATGGGGCCGCCACCTACGTTATCGAAGAAGCAGAAGGACCAAATTCTATGGGCATTTCGACAGAACGATGACTACAATCGTCTAAGAGGCCTTCTTGGCGAGGGCGACTACGTAGAGGCCGTGCTTGTTACCACTAGCAAAGGAATCGTCGAGTTAGAAGGCGGTGTGATGGGCTTTGGCGAGATTCGCAGAGATGACTTGATAGGCCAGCTGAAATGGGACTACTGGCCCTTTGAAACTGGTTGGGATTTCAAGTTCTTTATAAGAATAAAGCGTTTAGGTCCCAAAATATCGGACACTCTAGGTCGGCTCAAGAACTGGCATTCCTTAGGTGAGGTCAGGATAAAGTCGATAATAACTGAGTGGAATGAGAGTATAATCTCCCTCGTCCCTAAAAGCCTCACGCAGGGCTCCTTAGCCGTGATAGATAAGAAGACCTATGAGCACTTAAAGCTTATCGCTGACTTGGAGTGGGAGCCCAAGAAAGGACCACAGACGCAAGAATTAAGCGCAGGTGACTTAGAGGCCATCATCTCCGCTCACCTGATCTCGGGAAAGAACGTCATAATTTACGGCCCTCCTGGTATAGGAAAGACGACCCTCGCCAAGAAGATATGCGCTGATATGGCCTCAGGATACGACCTCGTGACCGGAAATCCAGAGTGGACAGTGTTCGACGTAATTGGCGGGACTAATTTGAGGGGTGAATTTTGCTTCGGCTTTCTCTCTGAGGTCGTCGTCAGGTGCTGGAAAGCGCTCATTACTGAGAACAAGCCTTATTGGCTATTAATTGACGAGATCAACAGGACCAACGCAGACTTAGCCTTCGGCAACGCCTTTACAACGATGGACTTGCGCCACCGAAGCGTCCCCCTGCTGAACCTCTCGCCAACCGAGATTGAAAGGCTGTTGCCCAGCGAAATCAAAGGGCTTTTCAAGGATGGCAAAATATTCGTCCCCTATTCGTTTAGAATAATCTCGACGATGAACAGCTATGACAGAGCACTGCTCTTCAAGCTAGGCTTTGCGCTGACTAGGAGGTTCGCCCTCATCCCGATGTCTATTAAACCATATTCGCTACCAAGAGGGGTGAACGAAGAGTTCTCGAAGAGGGCAAAAGCCCTGATCAGCGAAATGAAGACCGAGGAATCCAACCTCTTCGAAAGCGCTAAACAGGAATTAACGTTGTCCAAGAACGACCTCAATGACTTCTCCGTCATCAAGGGAAGTTACTTCGCTAGGTTGAGATCCAAGACCGTTGATGACTATTTCAGCAAAATAGAAGCCACTATGGGGTTCTCTCCATTTGACTTAGTTGAGGCCCTCTGCGCCAAAATCAACGGTGAGCTAGAGGGTGTCGTCGAAGTCGGCAGGGCCTTTTCGCTTGACGCGTCCAAGTTTCTCATAGCATCACACCTCGTGCTCGGAGACGTCTCTGAAATAATTAAGGCGCTCATCGACGAAGCGGTGGCTGCCTACATAATTCCGCAACTTGACGTCTTGAGCGAGAGGATAAGAGCTGAGAGGATGGGGCTGTACACCGATGTGAGAATCTCAAGGAAAGTGGAGTCCTTAACTGACGTCTTCTCGAGTATGGGTTTCTCGCTTAGAACGATGCCTCTGTTGAAAAGGATCTCGGCCGGAGAGAGGACGTTTTGAGCTTACCTATTGAGCTAAGAGAAGACATTGAGTACTCTGAGGATGATCTCGTTAAGCAACTCATGGAGAAGGGGATAAGTCGCTCTGAGGCCGCGAGCGTTTGGGAGGAGCTCTTCGAATTCGTCGATAAGGAGTTGTCGAGGTTCATTCGAGCGTTGCTCGTGAGCGTCTACGAAAACCTCGAAGTGGAGTCCGATCCACCCTTCGCGAATCCATCGAGGAACACCATCTTCATGGGAGAGTGGATAGGCGCTTACAGGTTTTTCTCCCACACCCTCGGACGCGAAGTGGAAATCCGCGTAATCCCAAAAATTGAGACACAGCACTTTGTCCAGATGCTAAACGATGTCTCCGGGTTAGTCAGCATGCTCGGATATCCGGCCATGAAGGTCGTCTGGCTTAACACCCACGGGCTTAGCCACGTGAGGGACCATGTATCATATAGTGGCATGCTTCGACAGTTAACCGAGTTGTTGATGGCCGAGGGCCTCCCGCCTACAACTTCGCCGAAGGAGTTTGTCTGTAGTGACACCGTGGGACACGTTAACAGGAGCAAGACTATCAAGCTCCTGACCGAAGGGATACCCCTCGTCGTAGCAAGAGTGCAGGAGATAGGCTACCCGAGGATACCGCTCATGATTCTTACGAAGTTTCATGCCCTCGTCCAAAAAGCGCTGTTGCAACTTTTAAACGACCTCGAAGCCGTCGAAAGCCAAGCGCTGAAGCCCCTCAAGGACATGATCCTTGACATGATAAGGTATCACTCCTACGTGCTCACGACCGACGTCTTAGGCGCGCTCGTCGACACCGCTTGGCTAGCAGACTTGGAGAACTCTGAAGTGTTGGAAAAAGCCAGAGAGCATGCTGGCAAGAGTAGATTGCTGAAAGACATAATAGACTTGTACCAATCCTACGTGTGTAAAAGACCCCTAGCCTTCGAGCTCTTCGATAAATGGCGACAGAACGTCCCAGTCCAACCACTGCCGAGTAGCAAGGTTTACGAGCTCTGGTTATTGACCTTGTTCGTAGAAATTTTCATCGAAAGGCTTCAAGTCCCCCCGCTCATCAAAGAGGGGGATGGCGGCTTTGAGTTCGACTTCGAGGAAGCAGAGATCGGGTACAACCTAGCGAGATGCGATTGGAGTAAGGTCTTTTCAAGGGTCGTGCACCCCCCGAGACCAGATTACATATTGATTGGTAAGGGAAGGAGGGCCGTCGCTGATGCAAAGTACAAGGAACCAAGAAGATTGAGAGTCGAAGACGTAGAGCGGATAATTGCCTACGTAGTGGACTACTCTGAGCCCCAAGATCACGAAGAGATAAAGGGGTTCCTGATAACCCTCGGCGAGAGCGATCTCGGTCCTATCATTGCGCGCATAGACACGACACCTAACATTAAAATCTATCATCTGACTGCTGACCCTAGGCAAAAGGACGCGGCACTGTCAAGGCTTAAGGCCGTCTACGAGAAGGTCTTTGCATGACTCAACCCACTCGTGCACAGCCTCTGTAAGACGACGACGCTTTAGCGCAGGCACCTATCATCAGCTCACGAGACATAACCATCAATCTGCACAGCCCAAAACCACGAAGACGACGAAGGGGTTACGCAGAGGCTTGTCGGAGGAGACACCACCAGATAGCGTAGAGGCCGGTCTCTTAGTCAAGTCTAGGTATCTAGGTATGAGAGGTGTAGACCCCCTATGTTCCCCACGTCCACGACACGGGTTAAGAGGCTCTTCGAGCTAATAGGGAGAGGCAGGGAAGCTTACAAGAGAGGCAACGCTGGAAATAACGGCTCTTGGATCTTAGTAGAAGTAAAATCACTCGATCGATTGGTGAGGTACGAAGAGGTTGGCGTGAGGCTGGCCTTCGTGACTAATCTTAGAATTAGAAGAGGTAAGAGCATCGAGGTCTGGGGGTATTGAGGAGCTAAGCTAGGACTGACGAACATGTGCTGTACGTGTAATGGCCATGAACGTTAACGATGCTCTAACGTAGGACTTGCACTTAGGCCTGTAGGCTTAGAGGCACGACTTTCGCACGTGCGAGGAACATGGTGAACGATATAATAAAGTCACAAGTCGCAATCTTCGTCGCTTACGTAATATTTAGCACTAATCATCATCTGACCAAAGCAATAAGACTCGTACATTTGATCAAAATGGCAGTTCTAGGTACATGGAAGTAAGCACCTTGCTGACCCTCTCGTCCACCCTCTTCGTCAACATGTCTACGGCCTTGCAGTACCCCTTCCCTTCATCAGTCACTATCTTGCACGCGTAATAGGGGTAAAATATCGTTTTGTAGCCCTTGACGACCCCCTCCCACAGGAGGCCTAAAGCCCTCTGCGCCCCCTCTAGGCCTATTAGCACATTGACTTTCACGCCATCCTTAGGCTCGCCGCTCTTCACGTTTACAGTGGACGTGAGAGGCCTCAACGATGATGGTTCCGGCATCTCTTCCCCTAGCTCATAGGAAACTTGTCTCCCGGACGAGACCGCGCGAGCCACGCCCTTGGCCACCAGCCCTTGAAGTATTTTCCTAGCCTTGGCAGTAGAGCAGCTCAGCAAGGATGCCAGCATGTCTGCGTTTAAAGCCCCTGAGGATAGGATTCGAAAGGCCCTTGCCTCCTCGTCTGATAGCGGCGGTATGCTCGCCACGCCCAGCACCCCTGCCTTGGGGTCGTAGTCGCACAGCGCGCCCGTTACGGCGTCGACTAGGACGGTTGCGCTCACGATCCTCGCTTCTACCTTCTTCTTGATGAGGTCCTTGAGCTCCTGGACCCTTGCATCGACGTCAATCTCGTAGTACGGGTAAAAGACCAAAGACCCGCTCTCTATGCTCCCCTTCCTGCCGAAAACTCCTTTGAGCGTTGAGTCCACGGTCTTTACTGCTTCAT
Source organism: Thermoproteota archaeon (assembly GCA_011605835.1). Classification (GTDB taxonomy): domain Archaea; phylum Thermoproteota; class Methanomethylicia; order Nezhaarchaeales; family WYZ-LMO8; genus WYZ-LMO8. The sequence goes on along the minus strand of JAAOZJ010000127.1, from coordinate 1,475 downwards.
CAACATGTATGGCCGGTTCAACGTAATAAACGTTGGTTAGAGCCTTGCCTTCTTCGATCGGCACTTCCCTCAAGAGCTCCCTCAGCTTGGCGCCGTCCCACAGCTCAACGTTATAGCCCTGCGCCGTGGAGATGGCATCTGGCGTGAAGTAGGATGTCGTGACTAAAATTCCCTTGTCGACGCCCAGATCCTCTACCTCGTGTATGAGCTTCATCACTACGTCCTTGTCGATGGGCTTGTCGTACGACTTGCACTCGACGATTATCCTAGAGACGTGCAAGGGGGCTCTATACTCGGCATAGACGTCTATTTGATGCTCAACCCCCGAGCGTCCTCTCATCTTGACGTTGTGCTTGGCATCGTAGCCCTTAGCCTTAAAAAGATTCGTGACGAGCCTCTCAAGCTCCAGCCCTTTATCACTCATATCAAAAGTCGCCTCTCTTACGCATGTGCCCTTATTGAGTATATTGTGAGCCCGCCTAGCTCTTATAACGCGTGCCCGGACTCGTAATCACTAATGACATCAACACGTGCCCGCGCATCGATCTGCTTATTGCTTACTTCAGTAGCGCACCGAAGAGCTGGTCTGCCCAGCTCTTGCGCTCTCTGACGATCTCCTCGGCCTTAGGATCTCCTCTCAGCTCGCTCAAGACCCTCCTCAGCGATACGAGCCCGTCGAGCTTCAGCTCGCTCTTTATCCTGTCGGTCTCTGCCCCCTCGAAGTCCCACCACACGAGTATCTTCCCGTCGACCCTCCTCCCATCGATTCTGTACTCCTCGACGAAGTCCTCCTCAAAGAAGGGAGCTCTGAGCCTCCTCTTGATCCACCCCGCGTTGCCCGACGTCAGCTTCTTCCACCGACCACCATCATAGGCCGGCCAGCACTTCGCCTCGACGACGTAGAGGCGCCCGTCTTTCTCAAGTATGAAGTCCACGGCCGTGGGCCTGCCCTTGTACAAACCCTTCCTCATGTCTTTCCCGATTACCTTGTAGCCAGTATGCTCGAACCATACTTTTAGTAGGTCCTCGTAAAACAGGCCCAAGAGCTTGGCCCTGAAGTTCCTAGCATCGACCTCTTGCCTGCTCAAGCCTTTTTCTCCAAGCTCGACCAGCTCCTCAAGCATAGGCGCTACAGCATTAAAGCAAAAACAGTTTCTGATACGGTTTTTCTAAGCTCCTAAAGTGGGCGTGCCCAACTACTGTTCGGGCCTTGACTTGTCAATGCGTCTGCGTTGAAATACCTCAAGTGTTTGCGTAGGCCTCTGGCCCCAACTCTACTCCTAGTCGTATAGGCTCATAAACTTGATAGTAAAAAGAAGATTCTTCGCGCAACCTTATCTCTTTAGCTCTCTCACCTTTTCGATAACGCTCTCGAGGGAAGCAACGACCTTTCTCAGTTCTGACGCGACTCTCTTCTTCTCAGTAGTTGGTAACATGAGGGGGTTCTGCACGCTAGAAGATAAAGTAGCAAGTCG
>JAAOZJ010000118.1 GCA_011605835.1 Thermoproteota archaeon | reverse complement strand
GAGAACTTCACCCTCGCTATAGTTATGTGCGGGACGAACTCTTCTTCGGATTCGAGCCGCAAGGGTATCGCCTGGAGCTTCGGCCTCAGGGCCCTGTATATCGCTTGGACCTCTTCGAACCCCTGCGTCACGCCGACCCATATTACTCGCGGCCTCTCCTGCGAAGGGAAGGCCCCGAGCCCCTGGAGCTTCATGACGAAGGGCCTGAAATCCACCGCCGACATGGCGTCTTGGACCTTCTCGACCACCTTGGGCGGTTGTTCTCCTAGGAAGAAGAGCGTCAAGTGGAGGTTCTCGGGCTCCACGGGTTTTATCTTCGATCCTCCGGCTTCGAGTTCCTTCTGTATGCTGACTATCTTGCTCACTATCTCAGGGTTGTCCACGTCTATGGCTATGAAGCAGCGGATCAAGTTCGAGGACAAGCTTAGCCCTCCAACAGACGTTCTACGGCACCGGCTATTGCCTTCGCCACGGTTACTTTTGAAGTTCGGCTCTCTACGGTGTCCGTACTTATAATTTCTCCAACCCCGGCGGCCGCTAGCTTTTCGAGCGCGTTGGCAACGTAAAGCCCGTGGACGCACGCCGCTATTATCCTCTTCGGACTGCCCTTGGAAATTACCTTCGCGGCGTTGACTATCGTTCCACCAGTGCTTATGATGTCGTCGACTATCACTACGTCCCTACCCTCGATGGCCAGGGCTTTCTCCTCGGTCGTTACTTCACCCGTTTCGAGGTCCCTCTTCTTCTCGAGGAAGGCGGCCTCGCCGGCGATTAGCTCGGCGACTCTTTGAGCGTCCGGGTATCGCTTCTTGTCCGGCGATAGCACTAGGGGGTCCCTCAAGCCGAGCGACGCCAAGTAGTTGGCTATCTCAGGGAAGGCGTTGACACTTAAGGCCTTTATCCTCTCAAAGTAGCTCAGCACGAGCTCACTGTGGACGTTAACCGTTATGAGGGAGCTAGCGCCCACGGCCTCCACGACCCTTGCGATTATTCTGGAGGTCAGCGCTTCATGGGGTAAAAAGACCTTGTCCTGTCTCGAGTAAGCGAAGTAGGGGACCACGGCGATGACCTTCGAGGCCCCCGCCCTCAGAGAGGCATCGATCAATTGCAGAAGCTCTATTACCCTCTTATCCTGAGGCGGAGAACAGGACTGGATAACGATGGCCACCTCCCCTTTGAGGTCGTCTTCCACCCTCACGTACGACTCTCCGTCGGGGAAAACTCTATAGCCAACCTTCGCCACTTCGTAGCCGCAAACGTCCGCCAGCCGTTGCGTGAGCAAAGGAGAAGAAGGTCCGGGGATCAGTAGTGGCATCGTCTGCCCCTCCAAACCTACTTTGCGCGAAGGAGAAAAATGTTTTTCCCAAAGACTTCTAATGTGGCTGTGGTGCCTTACTTGGACGACTTAAAGAAAAGTGGCATTAGGATCGGCGGCATCGTCGACCTTTCGACGGTCGATTGGCCTTCGAGGATATGTAGCGTGGTCTTCTTCTCGGGGTGCAGTTTCAGGTGCCCGTACTGCCAAAATGGGAAGCTCGTGGATCCGAATTACGGTAGGTGGTTGGAGGTTGAGGAGGTGGTCAAGCTGATCATGAGGAGCAGGCCGTTAGTCGAGGGCGTCGTGATGACCGGCGGCGAGTGTACTCTGCAGCCCGAGGGGCTCGCGCACCTCTGCCAGAGGCTGAAGGAAGTAGGCCTACTTGTCGGCATAGACACCAACGGTTCGATGCCCAACGTACTGGATGGGCTCCTCCGAGAAGGGCTCGTCGATAGGGTGGCCATCGATGTGAAGGCGCCATTGGAGCCCAAGATTTACGAGGAGGTCGTGGGCCTGCCGGGCCGAGGAGGCGACGTTGTCGAAAGCGTTAGGAGGTCCCTTGACCTGCTCTTAAAATCCGGCGTAGAGGTGGAGGCTAGGTTCCTCGTGGTCCCAAACATGACCAATAACGCGGACTACGTAAGGGAGGTTGCGAGGAAGGTCCGTGGGGCCGCGAAGTTCGTGATCCAGCAGTTTAGGCCTGAGGGCGACCTCCTCGACCCCTCCCTCAAAAGGTTGAGGCCCCCCACTAGGCGGGAGCTCCTCACGCTAGCGCAAGTAGCGCTAGAAGAGGGCTTGTCCAACGTCTACATAAGGACGAGGGAGTATGGTCTTGAGAGAGTGGGGTGAGGGCTTCTGCGCAGGCTGATATGTTTAACAGGCATGCCAGGAGCGGGCAAAACGGTCGTTGCAGAAGTGGCTAGAGGTCTAGGCTTAAAGGTCTACTCGATGGGCGATGTCGTGCGCGAGGAGGTACTAAGAGAGAAAGGGACCCTGTCCTGGGAGGAGGTAAAGAAAGTTATGTTTGAGATAAGGGAGAGGGAGGGTCCTAGGGCCGTAGCCAAGAGGGTCCTAAAGGCGATGATGAGGGAGGACTGGAACGTAGCAGTTGTTGAAGGTGTAAGAAGTTTAGAGGAAATCGAAGAGTTCAAGACGGTTGGCGAAGTGACGGTCCTAGCAATACACAGCTCCCCCACGGATAGGTACGAGAGGTTGAGAAAGAGAGGGAGGGAGGGAGATCCCAAGAGCTTTGAAGAAATGATGGAGCGAGACTTGAAGGAGCTCTCGCTAGGCTTGGGGAACGTGATAGCCTTGGCCGATCGCATGATAGTCAACGACAGCACCTTGGAGAGTTTCAAAGAGAAGGCGAAAGAAGTGTTATTGAGGTTGGCATGGGGGTGCGCGAGTGAAGATAGTGGTCGAAGCTGAGATAAGGCCTACGGAGGACGAAGAGAAGGTGAAGAGAGCCGTCCTCAACTTCTTCACCCCTTCTAGCATCAAAGTGGAGGAAAGGGGGCGAGGGAAGGTCCTCATAGCGGAGGCGGATGGGCCCGAGGCCCTTCAGAGGTTACACTCGAAGTTGAGGGAGCAGAGGATCTTGGATGCCGCGAGGTCCATGATCATGAGGTGGTCGAGCAAGGATGAGGTCGTGTTTTACCTCCATAAGCAGGCGGCCTTTATGAACTACATAACATTTTGCTTGCCGGAGGGCGAGTCGCCCCTAGGACCCATCAAAGTCAAGATACTCGAATCCAACGCGAAGGCCATGATAGACTGGCTCGCCCCACCGACTTCAAAGGGCAGGCCTATCTTCGAGAGAGAGGCCCCTCGGTGAAGTCGATGAAGATTTATTTATCCTCTCTAGCTGGCATCCTCAGGCCGTTAAGGAACTTTTTATTAAAGGCCATAGGGCTGGGCTTCAACAACATAGAGGTCCTCGACGAGTGGAGCCATAAACTCGATGATAAGAGAAGACGGGAACTCTTAGAGTTGAAGAGAAACTACTCCCTGAACTACGTCGTCCATGCGCCCTATGACGGCATAAACATATCAACGCCTCAGCGCTCCTTGAGAAAAGCAGCTTTAAAGCTCATAGAGACGTCGATGCAAAGCGCGCGATACCTCGATGCAAGGCTAATAGTACTGCACTCCGGCTTTAAGTCGCCTTTAGATTTCATAAAGCCCAAGACGACGTGGAACATATTCCTAGATGTCTTGAAGAGGATAGACAAGATTGCCAATGATTTAGACATCTACGTGGGAGTCGAAAACATGCCTTCAGGAGGCAACGCACTAATCGAGTCCTGCGAGGAAGCTATGATGTTGATAGAGGAAGTACAAGCCCTAGAGAGGATAGGGCTAACGTTGGATGTGGGGCATTCAAACACCGTCGGCACGTACGAGGCCAGAAACTACCTCTTAAAGGCCGGCAAGCACCTATTCCACTTGCACATACACGACAATAACGGCAAGAAAGACGAGCATTTAGCAGTCGGCTCAGGCACCATTAATTGGGCTTCGATAATGCCCCTAATAAAGGGGCTCAAGCTCATGGGCGGGCTGTCAATAGAGGTCATGAACTTCAAGGACGCGAAGAAGAGCCTTGACGCCGTCGCCAGGATGATGAGTTAATCGGTCCACTTCAACTCCATGTTCATGAAGTCCTCGGCGACTATCGTGTTCTCGAAAATCTTTTTAGCTTGGGAAAGTAACACTGAGGGATCTTCATATCTGGGGCTTATGTGGGTCAGCACGAGCTTCTTCGCGTTGGCTTCAAGTGCTATGCTGGCCGCCTGACTAGCTGTTGTGTGGAGCTCGCTGGCGGCCCTATCCTGAAGCGTGTCGTCGAACGTAGCCTCATGAATCAATAGGTCTGCGCCCTTCGAGACGTCCACGACCTCGCGGGTCGGAGCGGTATCCCCGCTGTACACAATCTTTAGGCCTCTACGAGGGGGGCCCAGAACGTCCTCGGGCTTTATCTCGCGCCCGCCTATCACCACAGCCTTACCCTCTTGAAGGGCCTTCCAGAGGGGGCCTTTGGGGATGCCAAGCTCTTCAGCTTTTTTAGAGTCAAACCTTCCGGGCCTCAATTCCTCAATCAATGCGTAGCCGTACGATTCCGTCACGTGCTTCACCTTAAAAGCCATCACCTTAAAGCCCTTACCTTGATACACGGTGCCCTCAGAGACCCTATGGACTACTACATCGAAGGAGGGGTTGAAGTTGAAAAGCTCCCTCATGTATTCGATGAAGGCCTGGAGCTTTGAAGGACCGTAAACGTCTAGGGGGTCCTGCCTACCGGTCAAGGACAAAGACATCAGGATCCCAGCTAAGCCCAATACGTGATCCGCGTGCATGTGCGTTATAAAGATCTTAAGTTTCTTTCTCAGGCCCAAACCAGCCTTCGCCACTTGGCGCTGCGTGCCCTCGCCGCAGTCGAAGAGGAGTTGCTCCCCATCCCTAATGATCATTATCGAGGGAAGGGACCGGTTCTTAGTTGGCACGCTTGCCGAAGTCCCTAGAAATATAACCCTTATCAAGACGACGCCCTCCTTTACAGCTTTCTTAGAACCGTTATTCTCCTCGTTAAAGATTTGTGAACCCTCATTTCGTGCTGCTCCACTAAGGTCATGGAGTTCGGGATCATTATGTCAGTAAGCCAAGCTGGATGCGCAAAGCATAGGTAGCCTCCCTTCTTGAGCAGGCTCTCACCTTGGTACAGAAAACTGTTTATCAAGTCTTCTAACAAGGCCCTTTTAAGTGACGTCGACCTGCCGTAAGGAGGATCTGTCGCTATGCTGTTCACGGCACCTTCCGTAATTGGCAATTTACGTGCATCGCTTCTGACAACCCCCACCACGTCGCACTTTAACGACTTCAAATTCTTCAACGCCCCATGGCACATCCTGTCATCTATGTCGATACCTATCACCTGGCAACCAATCATGCTGGCTTCGATCGAGAAGCCCCCGGTACCGTTAAATGGGTCCAAAAATACGGAGCCTCTTCTCGACCTAGCAAGGTTTACGAAGACCCTGCAAATCCTCGGCTCAAGGCTTCCAGGATGAAAGAAGGGACGATAGCGCGGTCTTCTAAGGTCATAGGCTCCCCTATCGACCTCGAACGACCTGATTCCAAAATAAAAAGATTTGGTCAACACCCCTCGAAGCATTACGTCAGGGTTTCTCAAGTTAACCTTAGTCTTCTTGGTCTTCTCAAGGACCTTGGCCCCCAACTTCCTTTCGAGCTCCAAGGAACTAATGTTGATGCGCGGGGCCTTTTTGGAGATCCTTATGGCCATAGTCTTACCCTCGAGGAAGTCGAAGCTTACGTCTCTCATGGACCTTTCAATCTCGGCAAGGTCTGCTTCACACTTAAAGAGTAGCTCTATGCCCTCGAGGGTCATGGCGAGCCTCTCTTTCAGTAAAGTGCAAACCTCGAGGTCCTCGAGCTCGACGACCATTATCGGCGGGT
>JAAOZJ010000087.1 GCA_011605835.1 Thermoproteota archaeon | reverse complement strand
GACCACGAAGCCCCTCACGTCTTTCTTCACGATTATCGGAGTCTTCCCTATCTTTTTGCATATACTTACCAACGTGCTCACGGTCTCGTCGCTTGTCTTGTCACCCTTTATTACTTCGACCAACGGCATCATCTGGGGTGGGTTGAAGAAGTGCAACCCAGCCACTTTGTCAGGCCTCTTCGTCGCACTCGCCATCTCAGTTATGCTGAGGGTCGATGTGTTCGAAGTTAGAAGGGCGCGCGAGGGTGCTAGCTGATCGAGCTGAGCGAAGACCTTCTTCTTGAGGTCCATGTTTTCGGGCACGCACTCGACGGCCAAGTCGATGTCCTTGGTAGCTACCTCATAGCTCGTCGTGGTCTTTATCCTTGCAAGGATCTTATCGACGTCCTCCGGCTTTATGCGCCTCTTCTCCGCGAACTTGTTGAGGCTCCACCTGATCTTCTCCATGGCGTTCTTGAGGAACTCGTCCTTTATGTCCAGTAGGCTGACCTCAAAGCCAGCCATGGCGAAGACTTGCGCTATGCCATGCCCCATGGCTCCTGCCCCGATGACCGCTACCCTCTTTATCGCTTCAGCCAAAGCCATTCCCCGAGGTAGCAATAGTGGCTGTTTTTATAAGCTTTATCATGCGATCCTAGAGAAGCGCTTCGTTGTCCACTTTGTTGAAGCACTCGGGCTAGTATATGTTATGGGGACTCCGAAGCCCTTGAATTATGCTGATGGCCAAAGGTCATAGGCTTTAAGGACTACAGTTTTGATGCATGACAGCTATTTGATTCTTTAGGCCGTCGAGTGTTGCTTGTATTGGACAATGCCCTAGGAATTCTCGGCGAGTAACTATCATTGTGGAGCTTAGACGCTTTGGACCCCTGTCGCGTTAAGCATAAAAGGTCCTCGAGTTATCACAGACGTAGGCGTCTAGGGCTGGTTCTTTGATGCCGAGGGGTGTTGGCGTCTGTCCAAGGTGTTGGTAACGGGAGGGGCAGGCTTCATAGGCAGTCACTTGGTGGACAGGCTCGTACAAGAGGGTTTTGAAGTAGTTGTTTTGGACGACCTGAGCACGGGCTCTCTAGACAATGTGAAGGCACACATGGAAAACCCAAAATTCCAGTTCGTTAAGGGGGACGTGAGGGTCAGGGGCGTAGTGAGGAGGGTCCTCAGGAACGTCGATTACGTCTTCCACTTGGCAGCTATAGCAAGCATAGATCTATCGATTAGAAGGCCCGACCTAGTCAACGACGTGAACGTAACGGGCACCCTAAATTTGCTCGAGGAGAGCCGTAGGGCAAACGTCGAGAAGTTCGTCTTTACCTCCTCCTGCGCCATTTATGGAGAGCCGGTTAAATTGCCGGTCGACGAGGAACACCCGACAAGACCTCTCTCGCCCTATGGCGCCAGCAAGCTCGCAGCCGAGCAGTACTGTGACGTGTATCACAGGGTCTACGGGCTTAATGTAGTCGTCCTGAGGCTCTTCAACGTCTACGGACCTAGACAAGAGAGGAGCCCCTACGGTGGGGTCATAAGCAGGTTCATCAAGAGGTTGGAGAGAGGGCTCGCGCCTATAATCTTCGGCGATGGAAGACAGACGAGGGACTTCGTCTACGTGGGCGACGTCATTGAGGCTCTAATGCTTGCGATGAGGTCAAAGAGTTGTGTGGGAATGGCAATTAACATAGGCTCGGGCGTTGAGGTAAGCATAAGGGAGCTCGCGGATAAAATAACAAGAATCTTTGGGTTGAGGGTGAGGCCTATCTTCTCTAGGCCTAGGGCTCGAGAAGTTAATCGTATGTGCGCTGATATAAGAAGGGCTCGAGAGGTCTTGGGCTTCGAGCCGAAGACGGCCTTAGAGGAGGGGTTAAAGGCTTGTATTAAGACCTAAAGTTTTAGAGCGACGTCTTTATATTAGGCTGATAGTTCGACGTCCTTCATGTCTGAGGCGCTCTCCGCAAAGAGGAAAGCGCGCATTCATTCTGCCTGCGCATTGGCTGAGCCCTTCGTGGACACTATGATCAACAGCTACGAGGTTAAGAGGTGGGTGAGGCTTTACCCTCCGGCGGACACCAAGAATTATCGAGGCTTTCCATGGGATGGTATATGTGATGATCGAGAATCGACATAGATTTATTTTTAGCTGACTACATAAAACTCATACGAGGTTCGAGGCGATCGCCTTAAGCGTAACCTTAGGTGCCGTGCTGAGCGACGTGTGGCATACTTCGCTGTGCCACTCAAATGCGGAAAGTGTTAAACGTGATAGTCATGCTGACTTACGTCTCAGGCAGGAAGAATGCGATGATGGTCACAGCAGGTCAGAGCTTATGGGTGATGGACCTTGCCCGAAAGAATTAGGCTTCGCTACTCGGGCGCAATCAACTTTGCAGCTGCCATAGTCAGCCTACTCATAAGCTTCGGCTTCGTCATTGTGATAACCCGCAGGCTTAGCGTTGAAGAGTTCGGTCTATGGGCCCTTATCTCCACGCTGGTGAGCTATCCACTAATGCCCACTAGCATATGGAGCTATTGGTACCCTAGGTTCGTGGCTCGTGGCATCCCGAAGTCGATAGGGACGGCCTTCGCGGTCAGCCTATGCTATTTGCCCCTAGCCTTAGCCATCTACATCCCGGCCTCGTATTGGCTATGCAACTTCGTCGTCGGATGGGGCTTCTGGATAGCGGCGTTTTTCGGTTCATTGCTTATAATCCTGAGCCTCGTCGGAGGAGTCGTAGGCGGTGTAGCCTCTGCTTACGCTCCTGAAGTCCCAGGTTACTCGTCGCTCGTTTATGATGTCCTTAGGTTGCCGCTGGCTTACCTCTTCGTAGTAGTGTTACGCTCGGGCTTAAGCGGGGCCTTGCTCGCCGCGTTCTTGGCCAGCGCCATCTCAACATCGGCCGCGTTGATGATCTTGGTCAGAAGAGGATTGAGGTGGGACGGGATAGACTTCGGCCTCGCGAAGAGGTGGTTCAGGGGCTTCTCGATACCCCTCTTGGGGATCTTTGACGGCATGCTGGTCAGCGCCGATCGCATCCTGCTTGCAGGGCTCAGCAACTCTGAGAGCGCTGTCGCATACATGAGCGCGTGCTACAGCCTCAGAAACCAGATAGTCTATGGTCGCGCTACCGCCGCAGGCCTCTATGCTAGGATGCTACGAGGCGGCTCCGCCAGTGACGTCGAGGAGATAACTAGGCTCTACTTCGCCATTACCGCCTTCATGTTCACCTCTATCCTTTGCTTGTCGTACCCCCTGCTCTCCCTACTTAACCCCATCTACCGAGACGCCTATTGGGTTGTGTGGGTCGCCAGCCTCTACGTGTTCGTCGAGGGCTTCTTCGGCATCTTCTACTCAGCCGTTAGCGGCCGCGAGAAGGTCGACCTGAAGCCTGAGGTCTCGATCAGCGACTTCATCAAGAGTAGACTTTTCAAGTGGAGCTTCGCAAGCCTGATGATGCACGCCTTAGGCCTAGCCATAGGCACGGCCCTCTTGCTGACATTCATCGGTGGAGGTCTGGGCATCGTCTTCTTGGCCTCGGCTTACCCCATTGGCTGGCTAATTGGCCTACTCGCCTTCGCATCCCCCTTCTACAGGTTGACGAAAGAGGTCGTTGACTTCAAGTTCCCCTGGCGCGATGCCTTCCCCTTCATAGTTGCAAGCCTCTGTAGCGCCTCGTGCTATTTCGCCCTCGGCTCTCATACCATCGCAGTCATGAACTTCTGGTATGATGCCCCTGTTCTGCTAGCTCACGTAGCGATCGCCGGTGTCGTGTACTTGGCGGTCGGCTACGCCCTCTCGCCCTGGCTTCGGAAGCTGGTCAAAGAGATCAGGAGCTTCGTCTTCACCGAGGTCTTGCGGGTAGAGCTTGCCTGAGGGCAAAGCAAAAGCTCAAGGCATAGCGCTCCTCCGCCCCAAAGGGCGAGGGTCCCCTAGGCGGCTCAGCGGTTTCCCCTCATTTACTCAGGTACTCAGGTTTACATCTGTCATTTGAGGGCATTCAGGGGGCCAGAGCTCCCCCCATCCCTCCAAGCGCTTTCCTCCAATATTCAGAAGAACAGTTACAGTATCTCTATCCGCCTCAAATTCGCATCCAGGGCACTTCATTTTTCTGCAGCCGTTCTCAACAAGCTTCAAGCGGATCTTGGGCATGTTGTTGATGTAAACTCGAAGTCGGCGACAAAGGATTACGGCAAGATATTTAGCGCTAGGGCTCCCTACACTTAACACTCGGTGGTTAACTTGAAGTTTGGCGTCGTCGTCTCGAACGCTCAAAGGGGGTTGCTGGACAGGCTCAAGATTCTCGAAGAGCTCGTGTTGGAGGCCGAGAAGCTGGAGTTTGACGCTTTCTTCGTCACTGACCATTACATGCTCCCGTGGAGCGACGAGACCTTGGAGCCGTGGCTCTACCTGTCCTACCTAGCGGCCAAGACCTCTAAGATTAAGCTCGGGACGTGCGTCACCCCGATTCCCTTCAGGCCGCCGGGCATGCTGGCAAAGATGGTCTCCACGCTTGACGTGCTCTCGGGCGGGAGGGCGATCTTGGGGGTCGGCATTGGATGGTACATCCCCGAGTTCGAGGCTTACAGTCGCTGGGACCCAAACAACGTTAGGTTCGAGAAGGCCAAAGAGGGACTCGAACTCATAGTAAGGCTCTGGACCGAGGACAAGGTGAGCTTCGAGGGGAAGTACTACAAGGCTAAGGACGCGGTCCTCTTGCCCAAGCCCTTGCAGAAGCCACGCCCGCCTCTGTGGTTCGGGGGCGCCGGCAGGAAAGTGCTCGAGCTGACGGCGGAGATGGGCGACGGCCTCATCTGCATAGGGCCTAGATGGCTTCCTACCTATGTAAGTAGCGAGGACTACGGCAAGAGGGTCGAGACGGTCAGGAGACTCAGGGAGAGCAGGGGGAAGTCTGGCGACTTTACGTTCGCCTGCATAATAGCCCCTCACGAGGACTGGAAGGAGTTCGTGAGGGAGGCTGAGAGCTACAAGAGATCGGGGATGAACTACCTCATCCTAGGCATAGTGAGGTTGAGAGAGGCGCTCGGGCAAGTCAGGCGCTTTAAAGACGAAGTCGCCTCGACGATGGCGTAGCTGTATTACATGATCGTATGGGGCAAACGTTATGGGAGCCTAGGGCTAGGGCGGTTTCCATGAAGGTCCTCGTAACGGGCGGTTGTGGGTTCATAGGTAGCCACTTAGTCGAAGAACTTTGCAAGAGGGGCTTCGAGGTCTACGTCCTAGACGACCTCTCATTGGGTGTCGAGGAGAACATAAAGGGCCTTGATGCTAAGTTCGTAAAGGGGGCTTCAGGCGACGTAGCTCGCCTAGACTTTAGGGTCGATGTCATTTTCCACAACGGCATCCCATCGTCGTCGCCCATGTACAAGAAGGACCCTCAGCTGACGTCGAAGGTCGTGAACGACATGATCTCCGTGCTCGAGTACGCTAAGAAGAACAAGTCGAAGGTGATATTGGCGTCGACGAGCTCCATTTACAACGGCAACCCGATACCGTGGCGCGAGGACATGCCGGTGTTCGTGACGGACTACTACACAGAGGCAAGGTACTACTGCGAGAGGTTGTGCAAGCTATACTCGGACCTTTACGGCGTCGAGGTCGTCGCTCTGAGGTACTTCAGCGTGTACGGCGAGAGGGAGCAGCACAAGGGGGGCTACGCCAACGTGTTGACCCAGATGATCTGGAGCGGGTTAAAGGGAAGCGAGTTCACGATCTACGGCGACGGGTCGCAGAGCAGGGACCTCGTGTACGTCGAGGACGTCGTAGATGCCAACATCAAGGCCTTAGAGTACGGGGAGGGCAAGTTCGATGTGTTCAACGTCGGAGGGGGGAGGGCTTACTCCTTCAATGACATGTTGAACGTCCTGAGAGGCAAGGGCTTAGAGGTCAAGGCGAGGTTCGTCGAGAACCCCATAAAGAACTACGTCTATCACACGCTCGCGGACACCAAGAAAGCCGAGGAGCTCCTGAAGTTCAAAGCCAAGTGGAGGGTCGAGGACGCGGTGCCCCGCCTAATAGACTATTACAAGAGGGTCCTAAGATGAGTGCGATCCTTGCCAGTTGAGCTCTGCGACTAGCTTTTGAAGGTCCTCTCTCATCAGTATCTCCTTTATTATCTTTGTAGTGCTACAGAGCTTGTGTGCCTCGTAGAGCTCCTTGAGCCTCACGACCTCTACCTTGAGGCCTCTCTCCTCCAGTTCTCTCCTGAGCCTCTCTTCGTCGAAGTTCTGGTTCGGACCTAGCATTATGACATCTGGCCTTAGCTCCTCGACTATCTTAAGCATGTCCTCTCCCTCGTTCCCCAAGACTGCTTCCTTGACCCCCTTAATGCTCTTGACCACCTCGAGCCTCTGTCCCTCGGGCACTACGGGCCTCCTACCCTTGAGCCTCTGAACCGTGGAGTCGCGGGCGACCACGACGATCACGTCCCCCAGCTCAGCAGCCTTCGATATCAAGAATATGTGCCCTGGGTGTATTATGTCGAAGACCCCCGCGACCATGACCCTCTTCCTTCTCTCGGCCACGACCTCTCCCTCCACCTCTATCAGGCCTAGGTATTTTAGGCAGTCTAATAGGCCTTCGCAATACGCCACGCAGACGTAGCTCGTGGGGTAGTCCCCCAACCTCGCGTAGTACCTAGCGTCCTCGTAATAGCGTTTCGCGTTATCGATTATCGCCTTGACCCGACACCTCAAGCGTCGAGGAGGTTTTAGCCTCATCTTCTCGAGGATCCTCTCGACGTAGTCAAAGTACCTCGAGAGCCTCTCCTCGTCGGACCTCCAAGGGCTCAAGGGCACTCCTCCATTCCCGCAAAGGTCTTCAACGCCTCGAGCTCCACGAAGTGGAGCGCCCCGGGAAAGACGAGCACGTGAGGAGGAGGCCCGAAGTCGTAGTCGAGGAGCTTAGAGAGGCTCGAGGCCTTTACGACCTCACTGTCCCAGCACGCCCTCGCTACCCCAACAATTAGCCTATCCCCCTTTACGACCCCCTCTCCTCTCTGGGCCTCCACCTCGAGCAGTAACCTCAACGCCTCGTTTATGGTCATGGCCTTGCCGCTCTCGACGTCTAGATCCAAGTAGAGCAACGTATGAAGTCCTCTAGACAAGTTGTCCCTTATAGCGTCGTAAGCTGCGTTGTTCGAGCCCTTCTCCGGGAAGACCACCGTGGCCGACTTCCCAAATTTGTAGCTGGACAGACCTGTCAAGCCCGGCACCACGCTCAGGATGGATGCCGAGGGCACGTACTTGACCTTTATCCCCCTCTTGACGGCTTCTATCTTAAGGGCTATGTGGGTCGTGGCTATAAACGGGTCTCCTATGGTCAATAGCGCTACGGACCCTCTTTCCGCGAGGTCCAATATCTTCCGGGCCCCACGGCCTTCGAGGTCCGATCGGCGCAGGGGCTTGGCCTCCCTGCCTATCAGGGATTGAAGCGCGAGCAACTCGTCCTTGGGAATTAGGCTCGTGTAGAGGTCTATGAAGAGGTGGTCAGCCCTCTTTGCTTCCTGAAGCCCTTCGATTGTCAGCCCCCTAGCCGTAAGACCTACGCCTATGAAAGCCAGGCCCAGCTCGCTTCACCTCAACGTTTATGCCTCTCTTCTCACCTGAGTTGGTAAGAAGGCCGGAGAGTGTAAAATGCTATTGCGACCGACTTCATCGATCATCGTAGACTTGCTGAGGCAGCAGAAGTATCAACTGATCGGTAGCAAGAAGACTGCCGCTGTCAAGAAGTGCCATTGGCTCCATGCCGCGCTGACGGGCAATAGGTTCTGTTACAAGAACTGGTACGGCATCGAGAGCCACAGGTGCATACAGATGACCCCCACGCTCGCATGCCCGAACAGTTGCCTCCACTGTTGGAGGGTGGAGAGGGGGGACCCCGAGGTCCCCTCTTGGAGGGAGGAGGACTTCATGACCTACGACGACGAGAAGGCGATATTCGAGCAAGCCATCAAAGCCCAGTTAAGGATCTTGAGCGGCTACAAGTCGAACCCCAAGGTGATAAGGGAGAAGTACGTCGAGGCGCTTCATCCAAAGCACTTCGCCATAAGCCTCGCGGGCGAGCCCACCCTCTACGAGAGGCTCGGAGAGTTCATAGAGCTCTGCAGGAGCAAGGGGTTCACGACCTTCTTGGTCACGAACGGCATGTATCCGGAGAGGCTGACGAAGTTATTGGATAGGGGCCAGCCCTCTCAGCTTTACGTGTCAGTAAACGCATCGTCAGAGGAGAAGTTCGCGGCCCTGTCCAGATGCTCACTGGCCGACGGATGGCGGAGGTTGATGAGGAGCTTGGGGCTTGTGAGGGAGTTCAGGTGCCCCACGGTCATCAGGATCACGCTGATAAAGGGGGTGAACGATCGCGAGGGCGACGTAGAGGGTTTCGCCAAGCTCGTTTCACTTGCAGAGCCCTGGTACGTTGAGGTCAAGGGCTACATGTACTTGGGGTACTCGAGGTTCAGGCTAAGGCTTGAGAACATGCCCAAGCATAGGGACGTCATCGAGTTTGCGAAAAAATTGAGCAAGGCAAGCGGCTATAGCTTAGTCGCCGACAGCCTCGGCTCGCGAGTCGCGTTGCTCTCTAGGATCGGCGAACCTGTCAAGGTGAAGCCGTAGCTCTTCGGATGCACGCTAGCTACTTTACCGCTTCGAACCTTTCCTCTGCCCCCTTCTTAGTTATCGCTAGGACGTCTATGCCGTCCCCGCTCAGCGCATCCCTCTCTATCGCGGCCCTCACGGCCTTTATCGCCAGGCCCCTAGCCTCGTCAACGTTCATGTCCTTTCTGTAGCCAGCCTCCAGTATGCCTATGGCTATCGTCGCTCCACTGCCGAGGGCGGCGTAGTCGTCCTCTATGAGGGAGCCGATGGCGTCTAGCACAAATAGGTGCGACCCGGTGTCGTCCACGCCGCCCACGAGGGTCTCGCTCATGAGGGGCATGTAGCGCTGGCTGAAAAGCATGTTCGCCAAGAGCTTAGCGGCGGCCCTGACCGACATCTTCCTGTTGGTGTCGAGCTCGTAGAGCCTGAGCTCCGCCCTCAGGCTCCTGGCTATTGCCTGCATGTCTCCTATGAGGCCCGCGCAGGCTATCCCGAGGTGGTCTGATATCTTGAAGATCTTCTTGGCCGACTTGCTCGTCACTGTGAAGCCGTAGCTGACCCTCTTCTCGGAAGCTAGCACGACGCCTTCCTCAACCCTCACCCCGACGGTGGTCGCGCCCACGGCCCAGTAAGCGCTCATTTGCTCTCTGTGGCCAACGTTATACATGAAGCACACCTGCCACTCTATTTAACTAGGCCTTCTTATATCTTTTGGAGTTGACGACCAGTTAATAAGAAGCCGTTCATTCATCGAGGGTTAGTGGGCCTTCATGGTGTCTGAACAGCCGTTTCGCAACGTTCCCGAAGTGCCGTCGCCAGACGACCTCATAGACGTGGCTTTTAGAAGGGCATCGCGCGCTTCCGTCAAATTGCCCACTAAAAGGGACAGGACATTAGTCGCTAAGTTAAAGGAGATCACAAGAGTGAGGACTGTTACCTCGGTCGTGGTCGGCAGGCTGAGGGAGATAAAGAGGAGTATGCCAATGGTGGACTCCCTCAACCCGTTCTACAGAGACATGTTCTACTTGATGATAGACTCCGACAAGTTCAAGATAGCCATGGCTAGGCTCTCCAAGGCCTCCCAAATCGTGGAGAGGCTGGCCAAGGAGTACGTCAACAAGATCAGATCCTCCTCAGACGCCAGGGAGGCTTCGAGGTCCCGCAGGGAGTTCTACGGTCGGGTGGCCTCGATAATCAAGGAGCTTAAGGAGGATTTGCAGGTTCTGTCCGAGGTTAAGAAGCTCAAGAGGCTCCCCTCCTTCGACTTCGACGTACCCATAATAATCGTTAGTGGTGCTCCCAACGTCGGCAAGTCGTCCTTCGTGAAATGCGTATCCACCGCCGAGCCAGAGATAGCCGAGTACCCCTTCACAACCAAGAGCGTAAGCGTAGGGCACATAATCGGCCCTAGAGGTGTCGTAGCTCAAGTCGTGGACACCCCGGGCTTACTCGACAGGCCCCTAGAGGAGAGGAACAAGATAGAGCTCCAGGCAATAATCGCCCTGAAGAACCTAGAGGGAGGGATCGTCTTCTTGATCGACCCCAGTGAGACCTGTGGCTATGACCTCGACTACCAGCTTAACGTCCTCAGGAGCGTTAGGGAGATGTTCAAGGATAAGCCGATGGTCATAGCGCTGACGAAAATAGATATCGCTAGCGAGGAGCAAATTCGGAGGGCCCTCGACAAGCTTAGAGGCGAGAGGGTCTTTAGGTGCAACACCCTCCAGTGCGTCGGGGTAAGTGAGGTGGTAGATGAGCTCTTGAAGGTGATGAGGGGCCATGATAGAAATTGACGGTAGCATGCTGGAGGGAGGGGGCCAAATACTCAGGATGACGGTGGCTCTCTCGGCGGTAACGGGGGTACCTGTAAGAATCTACAACATAAGGGCCAAGAGGGAGAACCCCGGGCTTAGGGCTCAACACATGACTGCCATCAGAGCCGTGGCGAGCTT
>JAAOZJ010000131.1 GCA_011605835.1 Thermoproteota archaeon | reverse complement strand
GGCAGGAAGCTGACGATGACGTTCTTGTTTATCTCGGTCGTGCCCTCATATATGTCCGTTATCTTCGCGTCTCTGTGGAACCGCTCGACCCTGTACTCGGCGAAGTACCCGTACCCTCCTAAGATTTGGATCGCATAGTCGGTGACCTCCACGGCCACTCGCGCAGCGTACGCCTTAGCCATGCTCGTCAGGGCTGGGTCGATCGTGCCGTGGTCGTAATACCAAGCGGCCCTGTACGTGAGGAGCCTAGCCGCCTCTATCTTCGTGGCCATCTCGGCCAGCTTGTGGCTTATCGCTTGGAACTCTATAAGCTTCTGCCCGAAGGCCGTCCTCTCGTTAGCGTACTTCCAAGCGATGTCGAAGGCCCCTTGAGCTATGCCCACGGCTTGGGCGGCTATCTGTATCCTGCTCTTGTCGAGGAACTCCATGAACTGGTAGAAGCCCCTGTTCACTTGGCCGAGTAGCCTGTCCTCGGGCACCTTGCAATCGGAGAACGACACCTCCCCCCGTGAGAGAGCACCTTATGCCGCGCTTTCCATGTATTGTGGTGGTCTCTACTCCAGGGTCCCCCCTCTCGACTATGAACATCGTCTGGCCTCTATGCTTGGCCCCCGGGTCTGTCTGGCACAGCACGACGAAGAAGTTGGCTATGGGCGCGTTGGTTATGAAGGTCTTGGTCCCGCTTATGACCCAGTAGCCCCCCTCCTTCACGGCCCTCGTGTCCAGTGATGTTATGTCGCTTCCGTGGGCTGGTTCTGTGTAAGCCCCGCCGCTTATCCACTCGCCGCTTGTCACCTTGGGGAGGTACTTCTCCTTCTGCTCCTTGGACCCGAAGAGCATCAGGCAGTCGCTACTGAAATTGCCGAGCACTATGGCTGTCCCTAACGTCGAGTCCACTCGGCAGAGCTCCTCGGTGACGATGGCGTCGGCCAGCAGGCCCATCCCTTGGCCTCCGTACTCTACCGGGAACCTCACGTTCAGGAACCCCAGCTTGTTGGCCTCTCTCCAGAGCTCGAATGGAAACTCCTCCCTCTTCTCTAACTCGAGAGCCAGTTGAGGGTCAAATCTCTTCAGGGCCCACTCCCTCACGGCCTTCTTGAGCAACCTCAGCTCCTCAGGCAACTCAAACATCGTCTGGCCTCCCTTCGATTTCTCACGAAGCTTTCCTCTTAGAAAACTTTTGATCCTAGGGACGTTTAAAGTGTGTCACGCTGAGGGCATAAAAGCTTAAAGAGCTGGCTTAGGCTCTTAGAATCGAGCGCCAAGTCGAAGGTTCAAACCCATGTTCAAGTTCGCGAGGGAGCAATACGTCTATCAAATAGGGAGGGTGAAGATAGGGGGGCAGCCCGGCGAGAACCCGACGGTCTTGGCCGGCACGATATTTTATGGGGGGCACAAAATAGTAAGTGATCCGAAGGCAGGCGTCTTCGACAAGGAGAAGGCCGAGGCCCTCGTAAAGAAGCAAGAGGAGATGTCGGACATAACCGGCAACCCCTGCATGGTCCAAGTGTTCTCTCAGAGCGTTGAGGCTATGAAGAGGTACATAGACTTCGTGGCGTCAGCGACTGACTCACCGTTCCTGATAGACTCGACGGAGCCCAAGGTCAGGGCCGAGGGGGCGAAGTACGCTAAAGAGGTGGGGTTGCTCGACAGAGCTGTCTACAACTCGATAAACGTCTCGATAACGGAGGAGGAGTTAAAGATCATAAAGGAAGAGCGGGTCCCCAACGCCATAGTCTTAGCCTTCAACCCGACGGATCCCTCGATAAGAGGCAGGGTCGCAGTTCTGACGACGGGTGGAGGAGTCATCGAGAAGGGGTTGCTCAAAATAGCCGAGGAGTGCGGCGTCAGAGCTTTGTTGATAGATGTGGCCGCGACGACCCTCGGCTCTGGCGCGGGAGCGGCCTTAGCGTCGACGTACGTGATTAAGTCCAAGTTCGGCTACCCGACGGGAAGTGGAATACACAACGTGATATCAGCCTGGCCGTGGCTTAGGAGACTTAAGAAGGGGTACCCAAGCGGAAGGGAAGTCTTCAGGTTCTGCGACGTCGCTAGTAATGCCCTCCAAGTGATCGTTGGGGGGAATTTCGTGCTCTACGGGCCTATCGAGAATGCCGAGTGGGTCTTCCCGGTAGTGGCCATGGCAGACGTGCTCGTGACAGACATGGCAAGCTTAGAGCTGGGGCTAAACGTGAGTGAGAATCACCCATATAAGAGGCTCGTATGCTAACGACAAGATTTCGGGAGATAGTTTCCAAGTTTGCGAGGAAGAGCAGGCTCAGCAAGTATGCTCCTAGGATAGCGCGAAGCAAGCCCATCGATCTCACGGAGATAGCGTCGCCTCGAGGAAGGGGCTCTCAGGCACCGCTACCTCTCTTCACCGTTGCTTCAGTCGAACTAGGTAATACCACGACGAAGTGCATTATAACGGCCACAGACCTAGAGAGTGGGAGGACCTTTTTGGTTGAAAAGGTCGTGAAGTTGACGCGCGAGATCAGAAGGCCTCTGCCCGGTGAGCAAATCATAGGTTCAACGTTATGGGGAAAGGAGTTAAGCGAGGAGGCCGTTGCCGAGTTCGTCGGCGACGTCCTCTCGACGTGCATTAAAAAGGCTAGACTGGACAAAGACGAAGACGTCCACTTCGTGGTTCGATCGACAGGGGTCAGCGCGAGCTT
>JAAOZJ010000046.1 GCA_011605835.1 Thermoproteota archaeon | reverse complement strand
GTTGAAAAGAAAGTTAAAGTGCATAAGGATGGAAGGATCTTTGAAGCAAGGGCGTTGCTTGATACAGGCTCTAGGGGAAGCTACTTCAGCAAATCGTTTGCTGAGAAATTAGGGTACGAGCCTCTCAAGGAGCCTAGGAAAATACCCTTAGCTGTGAGGGGGAAGTACGCTGAATTGATCGGATGGACTGTGGTTGATTTAGAGGTCGAAGGATATGTTCTACCGGAAAAGGAGGCGATAGGAGTTATCGATGATTTGCTCATGGATTTGATAATAGGATTAAACATAATGGAGAAATACGGGATCTACATCGAGAATGACGAGATAAAGTTTAAACACATCCCGCCAACCTCGATGATAATCTAAAAAAGAAAGCTAAAAAGGCGCGATAGCTTCTCTGGCCTTTTTATTTAAAGAGCTGTTAGAGACTTCATTCTCCGGTTTTACTCCTTACAGATAGGCCAATAGGGTTTCAGCCTCTTCCTTACGCTCTTCGCCTTCTTCGAAGAGGGCTTCTAAGCAAAAGGGACGTATCCCACGATCGCGGAGGCATCAACGACTATCACTATCTTCCCTCACACATTGAAGTGCTGTGCCCCTAGACGCACGGGCAACCTCTTGACGTAGTCCTCAAACTCTCTAGGCGTTCTCTTGCTCAACCTTCCTCATCCTCCTCTCAATAAACTTTCTGATCTCCTCGCTTCAGTTTACGACCCTCAATTCATCCATTTTTCTTCTCTAACCCTCTGGGTACGTGCACAGATACGACGCTCATCCCTCGCCCTCGCGAAGTTGTATACGCGCCCACGCTCTTCATATCTGAGCATTGTGACTATTAAAACCTCCAAGCACGTGAGTCGCTTTAGAGCATTTCATGTCATGGAGCGGCGTGCTTCTTCGGCTAGCTCGACCTTTCAGTACATGCAGACCTTAAATGGATTCCTCAAGGGCTCATTGGACGTCCATGCCAGTGAGCTCTTTAAAGAGCTTAGAGACCGCTTGAAAGACTTGAGTAGCCCATCGTAGCGCCTCTCTGGCGTCTTCCTCGTCGTAGAGCTCGTTCGGCGGCAGGCCCGACTCCTCGTCCCCGTACATGGCTGGCTCCCGCTCCCTTCTGAGCTTCCTAGAGATCCTCGCGAGCTTTGGCACCTCGCTCCTAAACCAGCTGGGGAACCTCTCGACCTCACTCTTTAGGATGGCTCCGACGTCGTGCCATTTAGGCGGCTCTACCCCCACGAGCCTGAGGGCTGCCTTGAGGAGCAGCTCGACGGCTTCTTGGCACTGCCTGACGACGTAGGGGTGGTTGCCCCGCTCCATTGCCTCCTCGCTGTGCCTTATTCTCTCGACGGCTTGGACCACGTACGCCCTCGCCATCGCCACGTTGTTCATACCTCGATGACCTCGCCGGGCCTGTAGTCCCTCTTCAACACCCAGTACCAGAGCTTGCCCAGCCTCCTCCTCTCGGCCCCCAGCGCCTCGAGTCTTTCTGCAAGCCCCCTCAGCACCTCTTCGAAGAAGCCTCCCCTGTCGTACACTATGACGGCGTCCACCACCATGTCCAAGTATATCGGTCTGCTCTTCCGCGCCTCCTCGACGTCCAAGATTATGGGCGAGAAGTCCAAGTTAAACCCCTTCGAGCGGAGGCTCTCTATCAAGGGCTCTGCGACCCTCTCGGCAAGTTCGAAGAGCTCCTGCCTCTTGAACCTCTGCCTTGGGAGGCCAGCGCCTATCACTAGCAAGTCCACGTCGCTGTCCTCCCTGGCCTCGCCGCGGGCGACTGAGCCGAAGACGACGAGCGACACCAGCCTCTCGCCCCACGTCGCTAACAAGCCCTCGAGGAGCTTGCCCATGATGCCTCTGTATGGCTCGGAGAGATGCTCTAGGCCCACGCGATAGCCTCGAAGGCGTGCTGAACCGCGCACGGCTAGACGCTCCTGTGAGCATCTATCTAGGCCGGCCTTAAAGCTCTGCCGCCTCGGCCGAGAGATTCGACATCTGATTGCTGGGTTTATTAGTCGCTTAGCTTCTTCAACTGCAGACCGGGCGTGGAACGATTAATGGAGACGTTCAAGGTCGAAGCGGAGGTTTGGAACCCTAAGAGGCCGAAGGCGAGAGCGCGAGTCGAGCTTCTGGTCGACACCGGTGCGACTTACACAACCATGCCGTCCACGGTACTCGAGGCGCTTGAGGTGAAGCCCCTCAGGATGGTCAAGCTGAAGCTGGCGGACGGCACGGTCATCGAGAAGCCCTTGGGCGAAGTGGGCATCGAGGTCGAGGGCTACAGGGCCAGCGCGACGCCGTAGTGTTCGGCAACGAAGGCATCTTCCTCCTCGGTAGCGTAACCATGGAGCAATTGGGGCTCGTGCCCGACCCCGTTTCTAAGAGGTTGAAGCCCACGGAGGCCTTATTGATGGGACTTCCAATGAGCGGACACGTCAAAGAGCACGCCAACGCTTTAAGCCAATTCACCGCTCAGAACGAGCTTATTGGTGATGAGGTCACGGTGAAGTACGACGAACAGGTTTGCGTCTACGGCGATGGCGCGTGGCCTTGCTTTGGTGACGAAAGACCGAGGCTTTGAGAGCTTAATTGACTTGGACCTCAAATTGGAGCTGAGGAGCGAGGCTCGGTAACAGCTATGCCCTTGGCTCTTAGTTTTTCGCGTCCCGCCCGACCTCACTTAACCTCTTCCACGTCTTGCCGCTCCTCGTCCACCTCCCCCTGACCTCTCGGTACTTCGCCATGACCTCTTCGAGGAACCCCTCGTCGGCGTAGACGACCTTCCCGTCCTCCAGCACCTCCATGACCATGGTGCTTTCGCCCTCCAACCTCTTCATGAAGGACTCCGTGTTGAAGCACGTGGGCGCGACCTTGGGGCCCGCGAGCTTGGCCACGACGGCGTATGCCTCCCTCGGGTCCCTTGGTAGCCGGTCGGCCACCACGAGCACGTCCACGTCGCTGTCCTCGGTGTAGTCGCCCCTAGCCCTCGACCCGAAGAGTATTATCAACCTCACCCCGTAGCCCCTCAGCTTCTCGGCCAGCTCCCTAAGCCCCTCCGACAACCCCCTCGACCCACCTCAATATCCTTTCAGCGCACTTGATGCATTCCTCTGCGTCCTTCTTGGTGTAGTAGTCCATGGGGGCCCCTTCGTCGAAGACGTCGGGGTACCTGGATGGGATGTAGTGTTTGTCTAAGAAGGAGGCGCACTCTTTGACCTCACTAGGGACCTCCACCTCCACCTCGGAGAGCAAGAAGGTTATCGAGTGCCCCCTCCTCTCCTTGTGGAGGTGGCTCAGGAGGCCCTTGACGGCCTTCTCGCCAGCTTGATGCGCCTCGAAGCAAGCTTCTTCGTAAAGGCCCTCCCTGTAGTTGACCATGGCCGAGGCCAAGTTCCTCTTGGCCTGCCTAATCCAGTCCCGCGTCCTCGAGACCATAGCCCGCCAGCTCACCTCCTTAATAGCTTTCGTCTAATATTTCGTTTACCCGAGCGCGTTGGACGCGCTGAGCTCGGCGGGCGTCGCAAAGCAGTGTCGCCCTCTAGGAAATGGTTTTAGGCCTCGGCTCCGAAGAATGTATCGTGGTCAGGAGAGAGGCAGAGGCTTGGCTGAGGCAGGCCGAGAGGGACTTGGTCGAGAGGGCCAAGAGGGTGGTGGAGTGGGCAAAGCGGCATCTGCGATGAGGTCCCAGGAGAGGGCCTTGGCGAGGGCCGTCCACTTCGCCAGGAAGGCCAGGGCCAGGGCCTCGTCCCTCGGGCTCGACTTCGTGGAGGCATACCTCGTCGGCAGCAGGGCGCGAGGGGACTACTTCGTCGACAGCGACGTGGACCTCGTCCTAGTGTTGAGGGGCGTCAAGGGGCTGAACCTCATCGAGAGGCTCAGGCTATTCTCCGACGTGCTGGAGCCGGGGCTCGAGCTCAGGGTCTACGACTGTGAGGAGTGGGAAAGCGGGGACAGCGCTTGGATGAAGAGGCTGAGGGAGGAGGCCGTCGAGCTGGCCGTGGACTGACGTGCAGGGCCTCCCGCGAATGCTCAAGGCCACCTCCATAAATTATAGCAAGTTCTTGGGAAGCTTCATCGAGTATCGACCTTACAACAGAAAGCCCCGCCTTAAAAGGCGGGATGGGAGAGAAAGGTTGTAAGCTTTGTTAGTTATGTTAGTTTATTAGTGATGCACTTGGTCAAATTGAGATGTCCCTCGTGCGGGCATGTATGGGAGTATAAGAGTAGTTGAGGAAGTACTACACCATCTGCTCTAATTGCCATAGGAGCGTGAACATTGTTAGGAACAGGGTTGAGTAGGTATGTCTCCGGGCGGTGAGGGAGTTCTAACCCTGACGGTTAAGATGAGGGTTAGCCCCGAGCCCGACTCATTTAAAGAGCTAGTAAGCTTGATGAAGGGTGCATGGATGCTCTTAACTGCTCTATAAAAGTTGTGGTAGAGAGTAAAGCATTGAGTCTTGGCAAAGCCCGTGAATTGCTGTACAGCGCTCTTAAGGAGAGGTATGGTCTTCCTTCTAAAGTTGCTCAGGACTGCTATAGAGAGGCTATCAATTGCCAAATCATGGCACAGCAACCCTAACAGAGGTAGAATGCCTAGAGCTAGAACGCCTAGGCTTTGGTTATCATACGGATATAGCTACGAGTTAAAGATGACTACATAGAGCTTTTGGGAGGCTACAGGCTTAGGATTATTGGTTGGGATAGGAGATACGATGATTATCCTGGTGGCGATGCTGGGCTACTACTTAAGGACGACAAGTTTGTTCTTGAGATATCTAAGCGTGTACCTAAGCCAGCTAAGTATGTTGCTAGAGGTGCTCTAGCTATTGATGTTAGAGAAATATATTGTTGTAGGGAATTCACGGCATGAGTACAGATTTGAATCAGCTGTTGAGAGGGCCCAGCATAAGCGGTTAGCTGAAGAGCTTCAGAAGAAGTACTCCTCTCCTAGGTACATCGCTTGGCTTAGGAGGAGAGGCATTAGAGAGAATTAAGTACTTCCACAGAAGGGCTAGGAACATTGTTGAGGACTGGGCTAAGAAGGCATCCCACACAACTGTATTGCTAGCAAAACAGCATCAATATGCAGTTGCTAGAGAAGATCTAACAGGTCTAGTAGAGGATCTCAAAAACTTCCGAAAGAACATAGAGTCAAGCTAATCGTTTTAAGCTATAGAAGGCTAGAGCACTGGATTAATTGGCAACGTGAGAAAAACAGAGACCCATAATTGTTGTAGAGCCAAGAGGAACATCATCAACATGCCCAAGGTGTGGCTCTAAGCTTGTTGAGAACGGCTACAGAATATTGAGGTGCCCTAGATGTGGATTCGAAGCCAATAGGGATACTGTGGCAGTACTAAACATCGAGATAAAAGCCTTTTCCAAGATGTGGGGAGCACTGACCCCCCTGAATGCCCCGCAAATGACAGATGTAAACCCGAACAGATGCGGGGACCGATGAACCCCCTAAAGGGAACCCTCGCCCTTTAGGGCCGGGGGGAGGTCAGTTGAGCTTGAGCTTGAGGCTCAAAATGATACTGTGACGTCGGAGCTTGTGGAAATCCTTAAAGCGCGAGCACGTCTAAGACCAGATAGGTCGAAAGCTTTGGAGCTTCTCAACCCTCCCGACGTAAGTAGCAGGAAGGGCCTCGTCGAGCTGAAGACCATTGCGGTGAGGAGGGGCCTCTGGTTCAAGGTCCTCAACGCCTTGGAGAGGGCCGTCGTCGACCTGACGATCAAGGTCGTGGAGAGGGTGAGGAGCTCCACGTTGAAGGAGGCTCTGAGGTCCATTGCGTCTAAGGTGGTGGAGGCCCTCAGGGCCAGGTCTTTTAAGGAGAGGGCGATGACGATAGGCCGAGTCCTCGTTGAGAGGATCGCGCGCATAGCCGAGAGGTTGGGGAACAAAAGGGCCGGGGAGTGGGCTAGGGACCCCGGCTTCGTCATGTACTTGGGAGTCAGCTGGCTCAACACCTCTCCCGTGTTCAGGTGCCCTCTGTGAAGAGTTGC
>JAAOZJ010000082.1 GCA_011605835.1 Thermoproteota archaeon | reverse complement strand
GCTACATGGGCGATAGCCGGCTCGAGATGCACGTTCCATCGATATTGGAGATATTGGGCATCCCCTACACGGGCTCCACGCCTCTGGCGCTCGGCCTGTGCCAAGACAAGGGCCTGGCCAAGGAGGTTTTAAAAGCCAATGGCGTCCCGACGCCGAAGTATCAGGTGATGAGCTTTTTCGAGGAGCCCAGGGGGTTGAGGTTCCCTCTCATAGTGAAGCCCTTAAGGGAGGACGCCAGCATAGGGATCTCACGAAATAGCTACGTCAGGAACCTAGCGGAGCTGGAGGGCCAGGTGAAGTACCTCAACGACGTCTACGGACAACCAGCCCTCGTAGAGGAGTACATCGAGGGAAGAGAGCTAAACGTCTCGATATTGGGCAACGAAAGACCTACCGTTCTGCCCATCTCCGAGATAGTGTTTGAGCCAGGTTACGAGCCGAGGATCGTCGACTACGCGGCCAAGTGGCTCAAGGACAGCGAGGAGTACGCCAAGACCAAGCCAGTTTGCCCCGCGGACTTGAGCGAGGAGCTCAAGCGCAAGGTCGAGGAGGTGGCGATCAAGGCGTTCAAGGCTTTGCGTTGCAGGGACTACGCAAGGGTCGACATACGCTTGGAGGTCGAGTCGGAGGTCCCCTACGTCCTCGAGGTCAACCCGAACCCGGACATATCGCCGGACGCGGGCTTCACGCGCTCGCTGAAGGCCGCTGGAATACCCTTCGAGAAGTTCGTCGAGATGATAATTGACTTCGCCCTCTCGAGGAGCAGAGCTACACCGCCACGGCGATGAAGGGATTCTAAGGTATCTTCACCAAATGCTTGCCCTTGAACAGGCCTTGCAATCCGTACCTCTTCAGGGCCTGCCACAGGATAGTGCATATCAGCTCGTCGTACGTGAAGCCAGCGGCCCTAGCCGCCTCTGGTAAGCAGGAGTGAGCCTTAGGGTCCGGGATCAGGCCGGGTAGGGGGTTTACCTCCAAGACCCTCGGGACTCCCTCGCTATCGAGCCTCATGTCTATTCGGCAGACGTCCCTGCAGTTCAGGACCTTAAAGGTCTTGATCGCGATCTCCTCTATCTCCCTCTTCAGGTCGCCTGGGATCTTGGCTGGGCACTCGAATATCTCCAAGGGGTTTTCGGGAGTGTCCCAGACCCACTTGGCCTCGTAAGAGTATATGGGGCTCGCCCCGCTCGGCAACCTCTCGAGGCATATCTCCACTATGGGCAGGACAACGGGCTCCTCGTTGCCTATGAGGCCGACGGTGAACTCCCTCCCGGGCATGAACTCCTCGACTATCGCTGGTTGGCGATAGGTCTTTATGACCCAAGAGACCTGCCTCCTCAAGCTTTCCTCGTCCTTGACGAGGGAGCTGCTCCTGATCCCCTTGCTCGAGCCCTCGAGGAGGGGCTTGACCACGAGCGGGAAGTTCAGCTCGCCGCTGAGCTCCTCACCCGGTCGCTTGAAGACTTGGAACTTCGGAGAGGGGATCCCGCAAGCGCTCAGGACCTTGTGGGTCATGGCTTTGTCCAAGCATATCGCCAGGGTTGCTGGGTTGGAGCCCGTGTACGGTATGCCGAGCATCTCCAGCATGGCCGGGATGTGCGACTCCCTGCTCTCGCCGCGCAGGCCCTCTGCGATGTTGAAGACTATGTCGGGCCTGTACCTGCGCAACTTCGCATACGCGTCTTCGTCTGCCTCGATCTTTATCACTCTACACCCGCCCTTTCTTAAGGCGGATGCTATAGCATTGACCGTGCTCTCGTCGTCGAACTCCGCGTAGAAGTCCTCGGGCAAGCCGTCGTCCTCCACTTTCCTCTTTAGGTTGTAGGTCAGGCCGACCCTGAGGGTCATGCGGAACCCTCAAAGCTAAGCTCGGCGAGCTCAGCGCACGCACGCGTGTGCAGGAACCACGACCTTCTCGCGCAGGGGTGCCTGGGGGTAGATGAATATCTTACCCTCGTAGTTCCTCAAGACGACCTTGTCGTCGTCTATCGAGATCACGTAGTTGGGCTCGACGGGTATCTTCCCTCCTCCGCCGGGCGCGTCTATGACGAAGCGGGGCACTGCGAGGCCCGAGGTCCAGCCCACCAGCGACTCTATTATCTTGATCCCCACCTCGACCCTAGTCCTGAAGTGGTACGTCCCCTTTACAGGGTCCATCTGGAATAAGTAGTATGGCCTGACCCGAATCTTGAGCAACTTCTGGCACAGCTCCTTCATGACCTCAGGGCTGTCGTTGACCCCTCTTAGCAGAACAGATTGATTGCCCAGCGGTATGCCAGCGTCGGCGAGCAGGCCACAGGCTCTCTCAGCCTCTTCCGTAATCTCTCGCGGGTGCTCGAAGTGTACGTTGACGTACAAGGGGTGGTACTTCTTGAGCATGCGGCACAGCCTTGGGGTTATCCTCTGGGGCAACGTGCAGGGGACCCTCGTGCCTATCCTTATGATCTCCACGTGCGGTATTCGGCGGAGCTTCTTGAGAAGGAACTCTATCTTCTCGTCTGGCAACATAAAGGGGTCTCCGCCAGACAGCAGGACGTCTCTTATCCGGGGGTTCTCCTTCACATACTTGATCTGTGCGAGGTATATCTCGTCTGAGAAGTTTATGACGGGCTTGCCGACCTTCCTCTTCCTAGTGCAGAACCTGCAGTACGTCGCGCAGCTATTTGAGACGCACATCAAGACCCTGTCTGGGTACCTGTGCACTAAGCCAGGTACTGGGCTCATTACCTCTTCGTTTAGAGGGTCTTCGTGGCCGTAGGGGTCCTCGAGCTCGAGAGGGCTTGGAACGCACTGCTTCCATAAGGGGTCGTCGACTTCCTCTATGAGGTTGAAGTAGTACCTGGAGATGAACATCGGGTAGACTTCCGCCACTCTCTTTATCGGCTCTATGTCGACCCTGAACCTCTCGAGAAGTTGCTCGGGCCTTGTTACGCTGTCTTTGAGGATATCTATCCAATCTTGGCCCATGATGAGTTCGCGCTCACGACGTACGAGGAGTAGGTCGCCCGGACCCCTAGTATTTAAAGCTTTCTATCGGGGAGTTGTTCGGGGATTCTGTCGAGGAATCAAAGCCGAAGCGAGTAAACGTACTCGTCGTGCCGCGAGCCATTCTTGAAGAGCTTGTCCTCCCTAACGCACTCTAGCTTAAAGCCCAGCTTCTCCGCCACGCGTCTCATGGCCACGTTCTCCTCCACGGTCTCTATGATAAGTTTTTTCACGTTTAAGGCCCTCGCCAGCTCCACGGACTCCTTCACGAGCTTGGTGGCTACGCCCTTCCCCCAGTGGTCCGGGTGGACACTGACCCCTACGCTCCCTACGCGCTCGCCTCGTTCCTCCGTGACCCAAAGGGCCAAGAAGCCGACCACCTTATCCCCCAGCTTGGCGACCAGAACCTCGACCTTGTCGTTACCTTGAACCTCCCTGAAGAACCTCTTGTAGTCCTCGAGCTCCTTGTCGAAGTCCTCGAAGATGTAGTCCACGAGCCATTCCCGAACAGCGGGGTGCATTTCGATTTCGACTATGGCCCTTACCTCGTTGTCGCTCAGAGGGGTCAGCTTTGCGTTGATTATCTGGAGCTCCACTAGCATCACCTGTCAGTAAACTCCTATCAGGTCAGACCTACTAGAAGGACGACTTAAAAGAAAAGAGTTGGGTTAGCGTTCAGCATGCAAGGACGATATTAAGGCCACTGCCATCTCCTTCCCAAGTTCCTCTCCACAGCCCACTTGTTCGCCTCTAAGTAGGACTCGGGCGTCCCTACGTCAAACCAGTAGCCCGTGAACTTGTACACGTAGACGTCCGCGTTCTGGGAAAGCCACTCGAAGAACTTGCCCACCGCGTCTTTGTACCTCTGCAACTTCAAGAACTCCTCTATCTTGTTTATGAAGTTGCTGGGAATGTAGTATATGCCCACTGACACAAGCGTGGACGGCGGCTTTTCGGGCTTCTCGATGAATGACGTAGCCTTGCCGCTCTCGTCAACGACCACTACGCCGTACCTCTTCGCCAGCTCGGCATTCCCCACGTCGTAGGCCCCTATAACCACGCGATTCAGCCTTGCCCCGTAGCTCACGAATCCCTTCAGGTCGAAGTCGAAGAGGTTGTCCCCCAAGATCACTAAGAGGTCGTTCCCCGACATGTCTACGTTGAAGAGTCTTATGGTGTAGAGAAGGCCTCCTATCGCCCCTAGCTTCTGCTCCTCCGACTCGGTCGGCTCCACGGACAAGAATATCCTCACGTTGTCCTCATAGGAGGCCTTCAAGGTCCTCATCCAGTACCTGAAGGAGTTCTCGAACTTCTTATTCGTCGAGATTATTATCCTACTATAGTCAAGCTCCAAGACCCTTCCAAGTATGTGGTTTAAAAGGGGCACGCCGTCTATGTGCAGGAGGGGCTTGGGCATCACGTCCGATATGGGCCTCAACCTCTTGGCGAAGCCTCCCGCCAGTATTATCACGTCGAGCCCCATGAGCCATCACTGCGACCTAGGCCTTTTGGAAAAGGCTCGTCCTGTTATTCCGTTAAGACGTTCAGTTATAACCCTTACCATCCTCGAAGCCACGTAAAAGGCGTAGTCTTGGAGCCTGAGGGCTTCGTCATAACATGGAAGGTTAGTGCCCAAATTGGCGATTTACTCGGCCTTCTTCGACATCTTGGTCTCTGAAAACGGTTATTTGCGCTCTGTCGGAATGAATCCTGTCAAAGCCATCGTCGTAATAGCGTCCCTAATGGCCTTTCTCTTGTTCTTGGTAGAGGACTGAGTGCTAGGAAGATGGTCTTCTAACCTAGCTGACGTGAAAGCTATGAAGGAATGAGTGCGAGTGCGTGGGACGTGCAAGAGGCGGTGCGCTTAAGGCAATAAATTAATATAACGAGATTGCTGGTCTAGCGTGAGAGCGACTCGGCGCTCTCTAAGAGTAGGTGCAGCAAGCGTATGGTCAAGAGAAGCGTCCGTTCTCGCGTTCTAGAGCTACTGCACGCATTGAACTTCTTCTACAGCTTGAGGGACCTCGAAGAGGTCCTCGGCGTGCCCTTTCAGAGTCTTTGGAGGTACGTGAACCTGTTGAGCGTCCCCGAGGAGAAGACCACGGAGAAGATACTCAGCAAGATCCAAGAGCTCAACTTGGTGGAGGGGGCAGTCCGCAAGGCCCTGTCAGATGCCGACGTGGAGATATGGAGCTTAGCCAGGGAGCCGAGCTTCTTGAGGCTCTTCTCCTTGATAATAGAGGAGCTCGTCGAGAAGGAGGGTGTTGAAGTGGACGTCGTCGTCCCGCTATCCGAGTACGCCATCCCCTTGGCCTCCGTGGTCTCCATGGAGTTGGAGAGG
>JAAOZJ010000108.1 GCA_011605835.1 Thermoproteota archaeon | reverse complement strand
TCGACTCCATACTCTATCTTCAAGGCTTAAACGTGCTATATACTTCAATTAGCCCTAAACTAATGAGGCATCTTTACGGCAGATGTTTATCATCAATTAAAATATAAGCCAAGGTCTAAGCTTGTCAACCTAGCAAGCTCCTTATGAAAAACTCATGGATTCTCGTGTCATTGGTGAGTTCGGGATGGAAGGTCGCCGCTAACATTTTGTTTTGCTGAACGAGGACAGGCAGGCCCTCGTAGACTGCCAAAACTTTCACTTTGTCGCCCACGGCCTCTATAGCGGGGGCCCTTATGAAGACTCCACGGAACGGTTTATCGCCTATCGCTGGAATCTCTAGGTCGACCTCGAAGGACTCCTTCTGCCTGCCGTAGTAGTTCCTCACGACCTTTATGTCCATGACCCCTATTAGGGGTTGTTGAACCCTCCCAACCTTCGCGTCGTACACCTCCTTGGCCAGTAATATCGCACCAGCGCACGTGCCGAAGACTGGCAGGCCTCCCTCTATCCTCTCCTTCAAGGCCTTGAGGAGCCCTGTCCTCTCGGCCACTCTGCCTATCACCGTGCTCTCTCCTCCGGGTATCACGATGCCCTGGACCCTCTCTAGTTCAGCGGGCTTCTTGACCAGCTCGACTGCTCCGTCGAGGCCCAGTCTAGAGAAGGCGGCTTTGAGCGATTCGACGTGCTCAGAAACGGCGCCCTGAAGCGCCACCACTCCTAGTTTGAGCACGTCATTCGCCTCTGACTTGGAGCAGCTCCTCTGGCTTTAGCGTCTTGATGTCTATGCCCATCATTGCCTTCTTCTCGGACACCATCCTGCAGGCCTCGACGACTATCTCTGGGTCGTCCCAGTAAGAGGTCGCCAAGACTATCGCTTGGGCCCTGACCTCGGGGTCCGAGGACTTGAAGATGCCCGAGCCCACGAAGACCCCGTCGGCTCCGAGGAGCATCATGAGCGCGGCGTCAGCTGGCGTCGCTATCCCGCCAGCGGCGAAGTTGACGACGGGGAGCCTCCCGAGCCTGGCCGTCTCCTTCACCAGCTCGTAGGGCACGTTGTAGTTCTTGGCCGCGTCGAGTAACTCCTCGTCGTTCATGGCCCTCAGGGCCCTTATCTCGCCCATTATCTGCTTCATGTGCTTCACTGCCTCTGAGACGTTGCCGGTGCCAGCCTCCCCCTTCGTCCTGATCATCGCCGCGCCCTCGTATATCCTCCTCAGAGCCTCCCCCAAGTTCCTAGCGCCGTTCACGAAGGGGGTCTTGAAGAGCCACTTGTTTATGTGGTGCTTCTCGTCGGCCGGCGTCAGGACCTCGCTCTCATCTATCATGTCGACGCCTATGTGCTCAAGCACCTTGGCCTCCACGTAGTGGCCTATCCTGCACTTGGCCATGACTGGTATGGTCACGTGGTCCATGACCTCCTCTATGACCTTGACGTCAGCCATCCTAGCGACCCCTCCTGCCTTCCTAACGTCGTAGGGCAACTTGTCGAGCACCATCACCGAGACCGCCCCGGCTTCTTCGGCTATCTGCGCTTGCTCGACGCTGGTCACGTCCATGCACACCCCTCCCTTCTGCATCTTCGCGAAGCCCCTCTTGACCACTACCGTGCCCCTGACGGGGAACTTTAGCTCCGAGGGCAGGGGGGATGGGGCGAACATGTCCTTCAGCTTGTCCCTCGCCTCCAGTAAGCCGTAGAGGAAATCCCTAAGCTCCTCAAACCTCTCGACCAACAGCTGGCACCTCGATTTCAGCAAAACAATATAGCAGGGCCCCTTATTAAGCATTGAGCTGGACAAACTCTCCGAAATCCTCCTCGATGGTGGCCTTCATGAACATGAAGGGGCGCGACATCTTAACGCTCCAAGAGCTCTCTCCAGGCGACATATGGGCCCTCATTGACGAGTGCTTCAAGCTGAAGAGGGAGTGGGTGAAGGGGGAGAGAAGGAGGAGGGATCTAGAGGGCAAGGGCGTCCTCCTCTTCTTCGAGAGGCCCTCTACCAGGACCAGGTTGGCCTTCGAGATCGCGGCGGCTAGCTTGGGGGCCCACCCGCTCTACGCATCGGCTTCGGAGTTGCAGTTGGCGCGCGGCGAGGCCCTCTCCGACACGGCTAAGGTCTTCTCCAGGATGGTGGATTGCGTGGTGGCGAGGGTCAGGTCTCACGGCACGGTCGAGGAACTCGCCAAGTACTGTACGATCCCGGTGATCAACGGGCTAAGCGATTCGCACCACCCGACTCAAGCCCTGACCGACGTCTTCACGATGTTCGAGGTGAAGGGGAAGGGGAGGCTGAAGGTCGCCTTCATCGGCGACGGGAGCACCAACACCTGCCACAGCCTGCTGATCTGCTGTAGCAAGCTGGGGCTCGATGTCGTGGTGGCCTGTCCTCACGAGTTCAGGCCCAAGAGCGAGGTGCTCGAAGTCGTCATGAAGAACTGCGACGTCAGCGGCTCAAGAGTGGAGGTGGTGGAGGACCCGATCGTGGCGGTCAAGGAGGCCGACGTCATATACACGGACGTCTTCGTCAGCATGGGCTTTGAAGCGGAGAGAGAGCAGAGGCTGAAGAAGTTTCTCCCGAAGTATCAGGTGAACAGAGAATTGGTGAGCAAGGCGCCGGAGGACTTCGTCTTCATGCACTGCCTTCCGGCGAAGCGAGGGGAGGAGGTCACGGACGAGGTCATCGACGACCCGAAGCACTCGATAGTTTGGTTACAATCGGAGAACAAGCTCCACATGGCCCGAGCGATCCTGCGTAGCGTGGTTTAGGTGTCGACCTTGCTGGAGGGCCGCTTGGCCATAGTGTGCTCGAAGACAGATCCTGCTGGCCTAAACATCAAGGACAAGCTCCTGAAGTTGATGGGCTTTAGGAGGTTGGGGGAGGGGGTCCAAGGGGAGGACGTCTACGAGCTAGAGGGGGTCCTGCTCGTCACGATAGCTCGAGAGACCATCTACGCCGAGGACCTCGAGGACTTTCTGAGGGTCAGAGGAGTCATATTCGCCTCGCGCCACGCGGCGGAGTCGGGGATCCCCGCCTTCCTCGCCCACACGCCGGGCAACTGGACCGACGAGGCCCTCTACGGCGGCAGGCCTAGGAGTGTGTGCATCGCAATGCCCATCCGCTTAGCGAAGGTCGTAAGGGCGCTTGACAAGCTCCGAGAAGAAGGAGGCTTCTCGGACTGGCGATGTGGCCTAGAAGTCACGCACCACGGCCCCTACCTCGAGCACACCCCAGCGATGTTCGTGGAGCTGGGCAGCACGCAAAGGGAGTGGCGCAATGAAAAGGCGGCCGAAGTAGTCGCTCAAGCCATAGCAGAGGCACTTGACGTCCTCGAGGAGGGGCCCGTGGCTGTGGGCTTCGGAGGTCCTCACTATGCGCCACAGTTCAGCAGAGCAGTCTTGAATGAGGGGCTGGCCATCTCTCACATAGTCCCCAAGTACGCCTTCCCGTATGTAAGCTCTCGAGAGCTCAGGCTGGCCATAGAGAGGAGCGTGGTTAGGCCGAGCGTCGCGTTAATAGATTGGAAGAGCCTCAAGTCGGATGAAAGGCAAATGGTCATAAGGGTGTGTGATGAGGAGGGGCTCCCCCTCAGGAAGATTTGAAGAACTTTAGCGCAATGCCACGAGAAAAGCTATAATAGAGAGTTTTTCAGCTAGTGAGGACAACGTTGAGGTCAGGGGTTTAGTTCACCTATGAGGAAGAGGAAGTGGATCGAAAGAGCAAAACGGCCGCTCGAGGGATCAATTCAGGAAATAGTTAGGATCTTGAGGGTAGCCCGCAAGCCGGAGAGGGAGGAGTTCACCTTAATGTTGAAGGTCTGTAGCTTGGGGCTTGTGGTGTTGGGAGTTTATAGCTTCATAATACTTTACCTCTTCTTCGTGCTCCTCGTTCACTGATGTGGTGAGAGGCTTGTCGAAGGAGAAGGCGAGCTTTTACCTCGTCAGGACAACTATAGGCCAAGAAAGGAACGTAGCGCTGATAGCCGAGGAGAGGATAAGACAGCTCAACGCGCCGATAAAGTCCATCGCGATAATCGAGGGGATGAGGGGTTACATAGTAGTCGAGACCGACAGGCCAGAGGTCATCGACAAGGTCTTCTACGGAATTAAGCACGTGAGGGGTGTCGTGGCCAGAAAGGTCAGCTTCGACGAGCTTGAGAACTTCTTAGTGCCCAAGCCGTCTATCGAAGGCGTCGACGTTGGCGACGTGGTCGAGATAATAGCGGGGCCTCTGAAGGGCCTCAAGGGGACCGTGACTAGGGTGGACAAGAGTAAAGAGGAAGTGACCTTAGAGCTTCACGAGACTAGCTACCCCCTGCCGATAACGATACATGGGGATTACGTGAGGGTCGTCGAGAAGGCTAAGAGGTGATGCGTGTGGCGCAGAAGAAGTCGGTCAGGCTCGTGATAGAAGGGGGAAAGGCGACCGCGGGCCCGCCCCTAGGGCCAGCCCTAGGCCCTACGGGCTTGAACGTCATGGCGGTCGCCAATAAAATTAACGAACTCACGAGAGAGTTCGCGGGGATGAGGGTCCCGGTAGAGGTGATTTACGACCCTGAGACTAAGGAGTTCGAAGTGAAGGTCGGTATACCGACCACGGCCGCTCTACTGTTAAGGGAGCTGAAGGCGGAGAAGGGCTCTTCCTCGCCCGCTAAGCAGAAGATAGGCAACTTGAGCCTCGAGCAAGTGGTGAAGATAGCCTTGATAAAGAGGCCCGATCTCCTGGCAAAAAACCTAAAAGCGGCTACCAAGGAAGTCTTAGGCACCTGTCTCAGCCTAGGGATAACCGTCGAAGGCAAGAGCCCGAAGGAGGTCCAAAGAGAGATCGACGCAGGGGTCTATGATCAAATATTTGCCAAGTACGAGGCTGAGTGGTGATGAGCTTATCTTTGAACGATCTCCTCAAGGCCATTAAAGAGGCAAGGCAGAGAGCGAAGAAGAGGAACTTCAGGCAGACTTTTGAGCTCATAGTGTCCTTTGAGGGGCTCAACCTCAAAGACCCCTCCAGCAGGATAAACGAGGTACTGACCTTGCCAAACCCTCTGACTGTCAAGGAGGCCAAGGTGTGCGTTATAGCCGAAGGGGACCTGGCCTTGAAGGCCAAAGGCGCTAAGGCAGACCTTGTATTGGGGAAGGCGGATGTGCAAAAGTGTCAGGCCGATAAGAAGTACGCCAAGAAAATTGCAAAGGCCTACGACTTCTTCTTAGCCCAAGCGGACTTGATGCCCGTGATTGGTAGGACCTTGGGCCCGTTCTTGGGGCCGAGGGGCAAAATGCCGTCGCCCGTGACCTTGGGAACAGATTTGGTCTCGGTGATAAGCAAGTTGAGGAACTCAGTTAGGCTAAAGATAAGGAATAATCCCGTTGTGCAGTGCAAGATAGGCGTCGAGGACATGAAGGACGAGGAAGTCGCGGAGAACGCCAAGGCAGTCCTCGACTTCTTGAAGGAGAAGATAAGGCACCCGGCTAGGATAAAGAGCGTCTATGTCAAGTTAACCATGGGGCCACCCGTTGAGGTCTCCCCAACTCGCGCTCGTGGAGGTTAGCCTAGATGCCCGCGCTAGCGTTGAGGGAGGTAAAGCCGAGAGAGAGAAAGAGGAAGCTCATAGACGAGATGGTAGAGATCTTTAGCTCGCACAAGACCATAGCACTAGCTGACATCAGCGGACTGCGTGCTCTACAATTTCAGAGACTAAGGAAGGCGCTAAGAGGGAGCGTTCAAGTAAAAGTCGCTAAGAACAGCATCATAAGAAAGGCCATAGAAGAGCTAAAGGAGCTAAAGGGCATTGACTTCTCTCCATTGAAGGACTTTCTAACAGGTCAAGTGGCCGTCCTGGCATCCAACTTGAGCCCCTTTGAGATCTACGCCCTACTTGAGAAGAACAAAGTCCCGGCAAAGGCAAGGCCTGGCGACGTAGCCGTTAAGGACGTGGTCATCCCGGCGGGTAACACCGGCATCCCGTCCGGGCCCGCGTTGAGCTTATTCAAGAAATTCAAGGTCCCGGTCAAGGTGGAAGAGGGGTCCATTTACGTGACCAAGGACACGGTCGTGGTCAAGGCCGGCGAGGCCATACCGGCCGAGATAGCCGAGCTACTTGGGAAACTCGGCATCGAGCCCATGGAGGCGGGCTTGAAGATCAAAATCGCCTTCTACGAGGGAGTAGTCTTCAAGCCCTCTGACTTGAAGATAGACGTAGAAAAGTACAAGAAGGACATCGCCGACGCCTTTACGAGGGCCCTCTCATTAGCGATCAACGCCGTGTTCGTAACGCCCGAGAGCGCGCCGTACATAATATCAAAGGCCGTCGCGGAGGCTAGGAACCTCGCAATAAACGCGTGCTACCCGACCCGCGAGGTCGTAGGCCACATAATTGCAAAGGCCTATGCTCAAGCGACTGCGTTGAGGAGCTTGCTTAAGCTTTGACGACCAAAATAAAAATTTATAAATGCTTGAGTGAGAGCTACTCAGTCAATAACAAGGGGGT
This sequence comes from Thermoproteota archaeon, assembly GCA_011605835.1. Classification (GTDB taxonomy): domain Archaea; phylum Thermoproteota; class Methanomethylicia; order Nezhaarchaeales; family WYZ-LMO8; genus WYZ-LMO8. The sequence goes on along the minus strand of JAAOZJ010000108.1, from coordinate 4,122 downwards.
AACGTAGGGTTGGAATACGTCTACGCTGCTTTACTGCTTCACCAAGCTGGCAAGAGCATAACTGAGGACGCAATAAAGTCGATATTACGAGCAGCAGGCATAGAGGTGGACGAAATCAGGGTCAAAGCCCTCTGCGCGGCTTTAAAAGAAGTCAACATAGACGAAGCGATCAAGGGGGCCGTACTCCCAGCCGTGGCTCCAGCCATAACGCCGCAACCCGCCGCGGCCCCTCCAGCACCAGCCGAGGAGAAGAAGGAAGAAAAGAAGGAAGAAAAGAAGGAAGAGGTGTCGGAGGAGACCATAGCCGAGGGGCTATCTTCGCTCTTTGGCTAGCTTAGCAATTTTTATAGAGCCTCCAACATTTTCACACGGTAGCACCGTTAAGGGCTGAAAGGATGACAGTCTCAGAAGAAGAGTATAGGCTGAAGTTTTTCCTCGACAACGGCTTCGTGAGGAGGAAGTGCAAGGTCTGCGGCTCGGCCTACTGGACGCTCGATCGAGACAGGGAGACTTGTGGCGACGCCCCCTGTCAAGATTACACGTTCATAGGCAGAGAGCTCAAACCCGGCGTGGACGTGCCAGAGGTCAGGAGGATCTTCCTGAATTTCTTCAAGTGCAGGGGACATGAGGTCGTAAAGCCCTACCCGGTCGTTGCTAGGTGGCGCGAGGACATATACTTGACCATAGCGAGCATAGCCGTCTTCCAGCCATTCGTCACCGACGGTGTCGTGCCGCCGCCCGCGAATCCCTTGGTGATATCACAGCCCTGCATTAGGCTGGTGGACATAGACAACGTGGGCTTGACCGCTGGCAGGCACTTGACGATATTTGAGATGGGAGGTCACCACGCCTTTAACTATCCAGATAAGGAGATCTACTGGAAGGAGGAGACGGTCAAGCTCTGCCACGAGTTCTTGACGGAGGAAATAGGGATCGACGAGAGGACGATAACATACAAAGAGGACTTCTGGGTCGGCGGAGGGAACGCTGGCCCCGACGTCGAGGTATGCGTCGACGGCTTGGAGCTCGCTACGCTAGTCTTCATGTGCCTTAAGGTCAGGGGAGAAGAGTACATCCCGATGAACATGAGGATAGTGGACACGGGCTACGGAATGGAGCGCTTCGCTTGGTTCTTGAGCGGCAAGCCGACGGCTTTCCATGCAATATACGGGGAATTGATAGATGCCGTGTGCCGCGACGCGAGGATAACCCCTCCAGACGATGAGCTCTTGGCCAAGGTGGCTAAAGCATCGGCCCTGATGAGGGTCGAGAGGGGGAGGACCGTCGACGAACTCAGAAGAGAGCTCTCCAAGGTCACGAAGATACCGCTCGAGAAGCTCGAAGCAGAGGTTGCCCCGCTCGAAAGGGTCTTCGCGCTCACGGATCACACAAAGTGCTTGGCGTTCATGTTAGCCGATGGTGTCGTGCCCTCAAACGTCGGAGAGGGTTACTTGGCCCGTCTAGTGATAAGGAGGGCACTTCGGCTGTGTGACCTCTTGCGCCTCGAAGAGGGTTACTTGAGGAAGTTGGTAGACGAACAAGTTAAAATCTGGGGTCGTGACTTCCCCAAGCTCAACAGGATGAGAAAGACCATAATGGAGATTTTAGAGTTGGAGGAGGAGAAGTACAGAACGTCCATCAATCGCGGCAGGAGCTTAGTAGCGAGGGTCGTTAAGGGGTTAAAGGGCGAGTCCCTTCCAATTGATGCACTTTTGCAACTCTATGACTCTCACGGGTTGCCGCCGGAGATCGTCAAAGAGGAGGCCGAGAGGCTCGGCGTCGCGGTCAAGGTTCCTGACAACTTCTACGGCCTCGTGGCTAAGTTACATCAATCCGCTAGGCCGGTTAAAGAACAAATCCAATACAACGTGTCAGGCCTCCCGCCGACCAAGCTCCTCTACTACGAGGACCAGTACATGTTTACGTGCGAGAGCAGGGTCTTGAGGAGTGACAAGGGCTACGTTGTGTTGGATCAAACGTGCTTCTACCCCCGAGGAGGGGGGCAGGAGGCCGACAAAGGCTTCCTCGTGTTGGGAAGTTCCAAGTTAGAGGTGCTCGACGTCATCAAGATAGGAGACGTGGTAGTGCACGTAGTGGCAGGAGAGGTACCTGAAGGGGCCGTAGTAAAGTGTGAGGTAGATGCTGAGAGGAGGCTCGGCCTCATGAGGCACCACACGGCAACGCACGTCTTGCTTGAGGCGGTGCGGAGGGTCTTAGGAGAGCACGCATGGCAAGCCGGAGCTCAGAAGTGGCCTGATCGCGCGCACCTCGACGTAACTCACTACAAATACCCAGACCCGCAGCAGCTAAAGGCGATAGAGGACTTGGCAAATGACCTAGTCCTCAAGAACTTGCCCGTCAAGGTGTCGTTCGTCGAGAGGGAGAGGGCCGAGAGAGAGTATGGGTTTGAGATATACCAAGGAGGGGTCGTCCCTGGGAGGCACGTCAGGATAGTGAATATCGAGGGATGGAACGTTCAAGCGTGTGGCGGGACCCACGTGGCGAGCACAGGGGAAGTGGGGCTGATCAAGATAACCAAAGTTGACAGGATCCAAGACGGCATAATCAGATTTGAGTACAAGGCTGGGAAGGCAGCTCTTGAGTACGTGAGGGAGCTCGAGGAAGGCCTGCACAACGTAGCTCAAGCCCTAGAGTGCCCCGTCGAGCAGGTGTCAGCTGTCGCCAACAAGGTGAGGACTGAACTCAGGCAATTGAGGAAAGAGGTGGAGGCTTTGAAGGGTAGGATCGCCGAAATGGCCTTGCCCACCATATTAGAGAGGAGGAGTAGAGGAGAAAAGGTGATAGGAGTCGAGCTCGACAAGGTGGACTACGACGGCATGACGGCGTTGGCAGAGAAGGTTTTGAAGAAGGTCGGGGACGTTGCACTCATACTGTTGTCCAAGCAAGACGACAGGGCTCTGCTCGTCGTAGCATGCGGCCCACAGGCCATAAACGCAGGCTTAGAGGCGAATCGCCTAGCGCTCGAGGTGGCGCAAGGAGGGAAGGGAAGGGCTGGAGGAGGGAGGGAAATAGCGCAGGGCTTCGTCGAGGATTTGAAGGGAGCAAGAGATAAGATTGAGGAGATAAGGAGTAAGTACCGCTGAGCAAAGGAATTTAAGCTTAAAGGGAGGCCTGTTCAACTAAGTTTAGCGCTATGGGCCCGTGGCGCAGCCCGGATAGCGCGGCATCAACCACTAGGTTGCCGCAAGCCTTCTAAGCTGACGGTCGGGGGTTCAAATCCCCCCGGGCCCGTCACATGACGTGATCCTTCCCTTGTGACTTTTACTATGCATGAACAATCGACGAGCTAGTTTATTGTTGACTTGATGGAACCAACGCGAAGGGCTTGAACCGATTTGCACCTACTTAGTGTGGGCTCGATCAAGGCCAGATGAGCTTGGGTTAAGGCTCAATAACCATCTCGAAGCGCGACTTCGAGTACTTCTTGCCGTATATGCAGTACACCTTGACCTTCTTGCCCTTTTCGACGGGCTTGTCCGAAAAGAAGTACTCAACCACGAAGCCATCCTTCAAGCCTATTGCGTACCCGCTCGCCGTCCTCTGAACGTCCACCACAACGCCCTCCCTATAGAGCTCTCTACGCTCTTCGCTCACGTGGAATCACGCTTAGGCAGGCATGAACGTCGGCTTCTCGTCGGTTGCTACTTCCCTCTCCTCTTCTAAGGCTTTCCTCAGGTACAAGGGCAATGCGAAGAGCGGCTTGTGGTACTCAGGGCAATAGAACTTGAGTGTCGACGCCCCCCTCTCGGTCAGCCTCCTCCCGATCTCTTCGTCACTCAAGTCAAGGGGATCGAACTTCAGAGAAGCGAGTACGAAGCCCCACGCCGAGGCGTAGGACGGGACCCAAGCGCTGTACGCCCTGACCACGGGGAAGACCTGTTTTAGGGTGTTGTATATGAGGGCGTAGGACTTTCTGCTGTAGAAAACCGATGTCGCTTGAGTCGCCATCAATCCATCGGGCTTGAGGTGCTTCTTGACAAGCTCATAGAATTGCTTGGTGTACAGAAGGTAAGAGGGGCCTCCTGGCAACGGGTCGGTTACGTCGATCAATATCACGTCGTACTGCTCGCCTGTCCTCTCCAAATAGGCCCGTCCGTCGCC
>JAAOZJ010000047.1 GCA_011605835.1 Thermoproteota archaeon | reverse complement strand
GACGTCGAAAGCATAGTCCAAGCGGAGCTAGAGAATGTAGTCAACGTCAGAGGGCAACTCCTAAAGGCCCCGCTAGAGTTCTGAGGGCTTCGATGCTCATTGCCTCAACTTTTCCAGCTCTCTAGCCCTCTCCTCACGGTACTTCCGCAACATGTCTTTTAACTTCTCCTTCAGGCTTCGATCCCTATCAGCTAGCAATTGTTCCCTCTTAGTTTTTATGAGCTCCTTAATGGTTGAGGAAGCGTACAAGAAGTCGGAGGCCCTCTCGACCTTTACCTCCTCCACGTCTATTGTGGGGATGCAGCTCTCTTTAAAGGCCTCCAGCACCTCCCTTGGCATTTTATCGACCTTGGTTATTATTGCCTCAGGTTGCATGCTAATCAGGAGTTCCACGCCTTCGGCATTGGAGGATGTGGGGTCTTGAACGAGCACTATCTCCTTCTCCCCCAAGACCTCATACCTCATAGCTTCCTCCAAGGACCTCTTGGTTATGGAGCGCAACTCCTTGACTATCACGATGTTGCCTCTAGCGAGCTCTCTCACTAAACGCTTGAGCTCCTCGAGGTCCCTTTCCATGACCTCTATCCTAGCCTTTAGCTCGCTTATGGTCTTTGCAGAAGCTTCGAGCCTCCTCTTCACGGCTTCATCGACTTGCGATGCTTGGGGCGATCTAAGGGCGGCCTTTATGAGCGCTTCTTCAAGTTCCGCTATCTTGGCCTCTTTTTCCTTTAATTGTCTTAGAAGGTTAAGCCGAGACTCCTCGAGATCTTTTATCGTCTTGCTTTGCTCCTCGACCTTTTCCCTGAGCTTCGAAAGCTCAGATCTCAACCTCTGAATTTCGGGCTCCGCTTGAACAGTCGTGGGGGATTTGTCCGGCTTGTCATCGAGCGTGACCCTCTCAAGCGCCTCCTTTATCGTTAAGCCCTTGACTATGAGAGCCTTGGCCTTCTCTATCTGAGGACGGGATAGGTTTAGTTCCTTCGCTCTGGCCTCGAGTTGCATGAACTTATTCTTGAAGTTAAAGTAAGCCTTTAGCGCAGCAGCCACTGCGTCTCTCTGATGCGAGTTCTTGACCACGTCCTTGAAGTTGACCACGTTCTCTTGCACAACGCGCCTCTTCTCTTCCACGCTCAAGTCTTTAGGCGGCGTGTAGACGGTGCAACCCAAGACAGATGCTATTTTCTCCACGACCAGTGGCACCCGTCTCACGTCTGAGGCTATTACCACGGGATTGCCGAACTTCGTGACGGTCCTTATTATTGACATCCGATCAAGGGCTAGTCCGCTGTTCACGTAGAGGAGGTTACCGTATAAATCCAAGACCGCTACGCCCGTGATTATCCCCGGATCCAACCCCACTATTATCGGCTTCTCTTCTCGATGGTCGAGGTCGGCCTGCCTTTCATCGAGAGAGGGTATCTTAGCTATTATCTTCACGTTGACGCCGCTCTTCTTTATCAAGTCCCTGAAAGGTCTTAGCAATTTCTTCACATGTGAGGGGGTGGCGTTCAGTATTATTACGCTCCTCTCGAGACCGAATTTAGAGCGCTGAACGTAGCACTCCACATCACTGCCGTCGACGTGCTTTTTCAGCTCGTCCAATATCAGGCTCGTCACTTGCTTTATGGCCGAGCGCTGAGAGCGATTGTATCTCCCTTGGCTCATGCCCCCTGGGCCGGGGCTCCTTCCCCTCGATATCAATATCGCGGCCCTAATAGTTGAAGGCTCAATGATCACAGTCCCTACGCCCTTTAATGCTAGCAGGGCCGAGGCCTCGGCAGCTTGAAGAGGTGAGAGGTGATGCGCCCTTTCACTTAATATGCCTTGTCTGAAGGCCAGCTCGGCGAGCTTCACGTAACGATTGCCGACGCGAGTCACTTCGACGAGCCTTACCTTGTCTATTACCTTACCCAGACGCCTCTTGATCTCGTTTATCGACTCACCTATCTCGAAGATGTTGTCGACGGCTATAGTGTCGACCTTATATTTCTTCAGGAGACGAGAGATAGTTCCCCAGTCCACGCCTTCTCTACGATCGACTATGGTGCCTCTCTCGTTGATCACTACTAAGGAGTATTCTTGCATGTGTTGCGCCGAAGGCGCCAAGTCTATGCCCATTATCACACGTTGCCCATAGATCTCTTGACTTAGGCCCACGAAAACCTCTACCTCAAGATGCGCCGACGACGTGCAGGTGGCGAGCGAACGGGATATTTTAAGGCTCGCCCCTAATATCCCTTAGCACTTCATCGGCTTCCACCTTCAAGCCGAACCTCCTGTTGAAGAAGCGGATTAGATTGGCCACGTCTCGTTTCAGGTATTCTGAGCTCCTAGGATGGCTCTTAGAGACCCACTGTGGCCAATCTATTATGAGTATGTCGAAGTCCGGTTTTATGACCACGTTGAACTCACTCAGGTCAGCGTGAACCATAGATGCCTCTCGGTAGGCTTTTTTGACGTTCTCCATGATCTCCATGAAAACTCGCCGAGGATCTGGCAGGTCCGTGATGACATAGAGAGGGTCGCCTATTATTATCTCCATAACTATAGCGTGCCTGTTGTAAGCTATTGGTTTTGGGACCTTGACGCCCAAGGGGTATAGTGTCTCGAGGGCCTCGTACTCTCTCCTAGCAGCGATGCACGACTGCCTGTACCAAGACGAGGCCTCGCCGTAGGCCCTTAACCTCTTGGTTTGCCTAAAGCTAGACCTTCCAACTCTGTGGAACTTTATGGCTACTCTATACCCGGACGGCGATAGGCCGTCGTAGACGTCAGCCTCTTTTCCAACGCCGAGCTTTATGCCGACGGCGTCCAACACCCCCTTGTCTACGAAGTATTTAAGGGCAAGGGCATCGCGTCCGTACTGTCTCAAGGCGTAGCCCAAGTAGTCTTGCTTTTGGCGGCCCACGAAGCCCATCTTATGCAACTTGTCTAAGTCCTCCAAGAGGGAGTCGACGGGTTTCCTCACGTGCTTCGCCAAGACGTCGACGGGGATGTACTCGTACCTTAAGTGAAGCCTCTCCATCG
>JAAOZJ010000119.1 GCA_011605835.1 Thermoproteota archaeon | reverse complement strand
GCTCATCGATAGGATCTGGAGGGTGCTCGTGAGGGACGAGGAAGAGGTCATGGGCTCCAACGATGACGTGGTCGCCAAAAGGGTCGGGAGAGGCTGGGTTCTCGTAGCGCACACGGATGCCCTCACGGAGAGCACCGACGTCCTACCAGGAATGAGTCCTCACAGCATCGGGTTCAAGTCCGTGGTCATGAACGTCAGCGACTTCGCTTCGAAGGGCGTGAGGCCGCTTGGGATGCTATTCATGCTGGGCGTGCCTAGGGGCGTCGACGTCAAGTACGTCGAAGAGATAGCGAGAGGCTGGAGAGATGCGTCTTTAAAGTACGGCCTCTACGTTTGGGGAGGAGACGTTAGCGAGGCCAAGGAGCTCACGCTCTGCGGCACGATAATCGGGCTGGCCAAAGAAGAGACGTTGATGAAGAGAAGGGGGGCAAGCGAGGGGGACGTCGTGGCGTGCACTGGAGAGTTCGGGTTGACGAGCATCGCTTACTTAATGCTCCTCAAGGGGCTTGAGGCGCCGGATAAGATGGTGGAGAGAAGAGCCTTGAGGGCCGTCTATTATCCAAAGGCCTACTTAAAGGAGGGGCTGAGGCTATCTCGACTTGGCATCGTTACGGCTTCCATGGACAGCAGCGACGGGCTTGCTTGGACGTTGCACACTCTGTGTTCCTTGAACAACGTGGGGATGACGATAAGGAGCATACCCATCCCGATCGAAGTGCGTCGCTATGCCGAGAAGCACGACTTGGACCCCTACGAACTGGCGCTCTACGGAGGAGAGGAGTACGCGCTTGTTTTCACGCTGAGAAGAGACCAGGTTAACAAGCTGCCCAAAAGTTTGGCTAAGAAGGTCCACATCATGGGCGTTGTCACATCTGACAAAAAGCTGAGGCTCGAAGTCAACGGAGGCGAGAGAAAGATCGAGGCGAGAGGATGGGAGCACTTCAGGTCAAGGGCTTGACACTGCGGTTGCGGGGACTCGACGTGAGTTCGTTGTTTACGATCTTGAACGAGTACGGTCTCTCAGCGAGGCTTGAGCAGAGCCCCTCGCCAACCCTCTTGTTGTAAGTCTAAGACGGCACCATGACGGGCACACACCACCTTCTTGTCCTCCCTTAATTCTCCGTAAATTCTCTGTAGAAGGACCGCCCACAACTAGTATGGGACGCCTGTTATCCGCGGCGTAGAAGCCTTCCTTGAGCCTTATCACGAGGATTTCCTCCCCTTCGACCTTAAACCTCCTCTCTGACCTTACTTAATTTCATTGATCTTGCGCAACTTAACCATGGAGTTCGATTTTTAGACAAGGGGCTAAAACATGCTATGGGCGAGATAGGTTTGGTACCTTAAGCGAGCCCTTCCCTTTAACCTGCAAGGGTTGCCGAGCTTAGAAGGGAGCCTCGCAGGGATTGGCTTGAAGCCCCGGGCGGGATTCGAACCCGCGACCTGCCGCTTACGAGGCGGCCGCCATAACCCCTAGGCAACCGGGGCCTCGCGCCATCTTTTCTCGCCAGCCCTTAAGATAAAACTTACTTCAAAGTCGATTCGAGGACTGACACTACGCCACTTTCGTCGAGGCCTCGCCTCACTGAGAGGCCGCTTGCTTCGCCCAGCACGAAATAAATATAGTGCACCTTGTAAATCAACACTAGGCGGGCGGGGGTGGCCGAGCTAGGTCAAAGGCGCGGGACTGAGGCACGGTCTGTTGAGGCCGCTCGACTCCCGTGGCGTAGGCCTGCGTGGGTTCAAATCCCACCCCCCGCACCAACCCTATAGCCGAGCTCGAAGTCCAACTCCTTCTAAGCTGTCGAGCGGTCGAGAACGACTAAGACCACGATTGCTTCTAGCCGTGGAGACGGCAGGCCAAACGCCTTAATTCGTCCGTACCCTTGCTATTAAGGGAGAGCCACGTCATGTCTTTGAAGGAACTCATCCGAAGACGCGCTCTCGAAGAAGCGGGCTTTGACTTTGCGGGCTTCGCTTCGGCGCAGGACTTCAAGGAATACGTGAAGCCCTGGGCCAAGACGATTGTGGCGCTGGGGCTGGAGGCGTGGGACGAGGTCTTCGACGTGGCCATCTTCAGGGCGAAGAGGGACAGATTCGACGTCTACTACATCTACGAGGAGGTCATGGCCGAAAAAGCGCTCAAGCTGTGCATCTACTTGAGGGACATGGGCTTCAGGGCTGAGCACGAGCCCTACGGCTTACCGCTGAAGCGAGTTGCCGTTAAAGCGGGGGCCGGGTGTTATGGCAAGAACTCCATGATAATAAACCCTCTGTACGGCTCTAGGCTCAGGCTCACGTGTGTGGTCACAGACGCGGACGTCGAGCCTGACCCTCCTTTTGAGGGAGATCTTTGTGGCGAGTGCGATGCGTGCGTCAGGGCTTGTCCACTTCACGCCATAAAAGAGCCCTACAGGATAGACGCGAGGAGGTGCGTGAACTCCCTAGCCCCTCCCCCAAGAGACGTCGACACCGACGTCCTGGAGATGGCGCCCAAGCTCCTGAAGAGGCCTACGGAGAACTCCATGATCTTGTGCTCGATATGTCAAAAAGTTTGCCCGTACAACAAGCGCGCAAAGAATTTCTGAGGAGACCGAGAACCTCTAAGTGGGCGATGATGACTCTGGCCTCGATGATCTCGATGAAGAGGATCTTGAGTGCTGAGCTTAATGAAGTTCTCTCCAAGGTTTACGCATCGATGGAAAACGTCAATGCGCTTCGAATGAACTAATGCTCTAAGTTTTAGCGCTCTTAAGGTATTACCTCGATGGTGTTGAGGAAGGGAGGGTAGTCTAAGGCTTCGAGACTTACAGATCCCTCTTTAATGGCTTTTTCCATCTTCGGCTTGTTATCGTAGAGCTGGTCTATGAGGACTTTGGTAATCCTGCACAGAACCTTGAAGCCTTCGTCGCCCCATAACCTCTCGTGGTAAGCGTAGAGGCAACGACCTCCGCAGAGGGCACCGTAGTCGCAGCTCGTGCATGGAAAGCCGATTCTCACTTTCTCAAGTAAGTCGACGAAGGTGGAAGTCTTGATGTCGCCGAGCCTCGCCCAGCTCGCGTCGACGGCTATGGGGCAGGCCAAGACCTCGCCGTTAGTATTTACTGCTAGAGCTCCCCATCCTGCTCCACAAGGAGGGGCCCCTAAGTTCAGGCCCCTGATAATTGCGTAAGACAGCGCCTTGAAGGGCGCTACCCCCAAGACCTCTCCTTCGAGGAGCTTTGAAATCCATAGATCGATTAAACGCCTAAGCTCGGGTGCATAGTAGTTGAACAACCAAGGAACAAAGCGCTTCATGTTTGGGTTCCAGACGGCATTTAATTGCCAATGTACGTGGTCAAAAAGGCTCAGAGAAAGCAAGTGCACGACGTCTCTGTAAACGTCGTTTGACTCAGTCAAGGTCATCCTTGCTATTAAGTCCCCCTCGTAGCCCATTTCTCTAAGCCTCCTTGCCGCCTCTACGACTTTCCCATAGACGCCTCTACCTCTATGCTTGTCCGTCACCTCCTCTACGCCGTCTATCGACAGCAAAACAACATCCATTTGCAACCAGTAGTCTCGAGGCAACCTATCGATTAGGGTGCCGTTCGTCTGTATGACGAAGTGCTTTGCGTCTATCTTCTCCATGACCTTTACTATCCACGAGGGGTTGAGGAGGGGTTCTCCTCCATAGAAGGCTATGACGAGCTCATCGACACCGCTTAAAAAGTCTTGAAGGTCTCTTATCGTGTATTTCACATTGGATGGAACTAGGTGATTGGGGAAGCTCCCACCGCAATAGTCGCATCTCAAGTTGCACTTGCCAGTGGTCAACACGTAACATAACAGGCCTCTTCGTGGTCGTTCAAGAAAGCCCTCAGCATCGGGGTTGAAGCTCATCGGCCTCCTCGCAAACCTACCCTTTCATCATCTCGAAATAATTTTTACGACGCTTCGCTTTAAAGTTGCGGGTCTTGCTCGTGTGGAGGTTGATGTTGACCACGGAGGCTGGCAAGGAGCGCTGGACGGCTTGGGAAGTCATTGACACGATATTCCCCCACGACGTCAACGCTTACGTTAGGGCGTTCAATGATAAGGGCATCGTGTTAGTATGGTCGAGCTTGCCGGTTCGCCAGTTAATAGAGCTCCTCTCGGGTAGGCTCACTAGGGCCCACAAGTTCGTAGCGTTCGACGACGCTTCTCCAGCAAGGCTCAGAGACATAATAGCCTCGGCCAAGAGGGTCCTGAAGGGGATGAAGGAGGTCAACGTCATGAGCAGAATACGGGGCGATTACCTCGAAGTCGACGAAGAAGGGCTATCGAGCATAATAATGGACAGGCTCGAGCTCACGGGAGGCAAGAGGAGGCTCGTAATCGACGTAGTTTGGGATGTCGCTGGGTTGTCGCTGGTCGGCGAAGGCTAAATAAATAAAACGTTTTCCACGCAATTAATTTGTGAGCTTATATCGACAGTTGGTAAATGATGTGGTAGGAACAGAGCGGTGCCGATCATGAGCGTCGACGGCTTCGGCTTTGAGACGGGCAAGTCAGTGTTTAAGGACGAGGGAGCCCTCTCCTTTGAATACGTCCCCCCAAGCTTGCCCCACAGAGAGAGACAGTTGAAGATTTTGATGAGCTTCTTCAAATACGTTGTCGAAGGAGAAAGAGGATTTTATCAAAAAGCACTTCTAATAGGGAGCGTCGGGACGGGCAAGACCGCTACCTCCAAGCTCTTCGGAAGAGTCTTAGAGGAAGAGCTCAAGAAAAGGGGCAAGGACTTCAAGTTCATATATGTTAACTGCTATCGGGAGAGGACTCTCTTCCTCATAGGTCAAAGGATAATGGAGTCTTTAGCGCCGTCCCTGCCTAGCAGGGGGTTGTCCCCTCAAGAGCTCTTGAAGATCATAGTCTCGCTACTCGAGGAAAAGCAAGTGCCAACAATCTTGGTACTCGACGAAGTCCATTATTTCGTAAAAGCGGCAGGGCAGGAGGCCCTTTATAACCTGTTGAGGATGCTGGAAGGCTACGACGAGAGCAAGGTCAAGTTGGGCTTAATATTCATTTCGAGGAGCAAGGACTTCGTATACGAGTTAGACGATGTCATCAAGAGCAGTCTGACGAGGAACATAGTGGAGTTTGAACCTTATACCTCCCATCAACTAATGGCCATACTCCAAGAAAGGATAAAGCTGGCCTTCAGGGAGGAAGCAGTGCTTCCAGAGGCATTAGAGGTCATAGCTGACAACGTTGGCGTTGACCGCGGGGGGTATGGCGATGCTAGGCTAGCCATAGAGCTGCTGTGGAGGGCTGGTAAGATAGCTGACATGAGGGGAAGGGGGAAGGTGACGCCAGACGATGTAAGAGAAGCCAGCAGCTTCATACACCCGGCTATTAGGGCTGAGGACTTGAAGAGCTTGTTAGTCGACGAGAAAATCGTGCTACTCTCGATAGCTAAGGAGCTAAAGAAGGGAGTAGCTTATTTGAGGATGGGGTCCTTAGAGGAAAAGTATCGAAGCGAGTGTGAGCTGTGGGG
>JAAOZJ010000066.1 GCA_011605835.1 Thermoproteota archaeon | reverse complement strand
TTCAACACCTCCATGGTCGCCAAGGCGAAGTGGTCCTCCTCGAAGACTCCCAGGGGTCCATTAGCTATGATGCTACCAGCCCTCGAGACCTCTTTTACGACCATCTCGGCAGTTCTTAGTCCCAGATCCTTGATCCTATACTCGCTTGGTATGTTGTTGATCGGACAATCAACTCTCTCACCGTTCTTGTCGACTGCGACGTCGACGGGCAATACGAACACGTCTTCTCTCCATTGTAACATTCTCTTGGCCCTCTCGACATTGCTCTGAAATTCCTTGTCCTTCTTCACGTTGTTGCTCGAAAGCTTAAGCCCTCTCGCTTCGAGGAATACTGGCGCCAGCAACCCCCCGACGACTATTTTGTCCACGAGCCCTGTCCTGGTGAGGATGTCGATGACTTCAAGCCGATCGCCCACCTTTGCTCCTCCAAGTACGTAAACTATGGGCCTCTTGAGGCGAGGGATTATCTCACTTAATGCCTTGAGCTCTTTCTCGACGAGTCTACCGGCGACTGATGGAAGTAGATAGGCGAAGCCGACGAGCGATGGCTGAGATCTATGGGCCGCTGGAAATGCGTCATTGACGAATGCATTAAATAGCGGGCTCAGCTTTCGCACGAGGTGCGTCTTAGCACAGTCTTCTATCGGAGCCTCTATGACCTCCTCTGAGTACATCCTCGTGTTCTCTAAGAGCAACACCTCGCCATCTTTAAGCTCAGCTATCTCGCTTCGAGCGGCGGGTCCCATTAAGTCGTCGACGAACTTTACAGGCCTTCCAACGTACTTCTCTAAAATTGCGGCGTGCCTCTCCAAAGACACGAAGTCACTCTTTCCGGGCCTGCCTTGATGCGACATCACTACGACCTTGCTTTCCTTGAGCTCCTTGAGAGTGATGCTGGCCTCCTTAATTCTGTTCTCGTCAAGTATCTCTCCCCTCGGGCCTATGGGGGAGTTTATGTCTACCCTGACTAGCACCCTTTTACCCTTGAGATCGATATCATCCAATGTGAGGAACTCAAATGTCATCTGTCATCGACCACCTCTAAGTGATCTATGAGGTCGACGAGTCCATCGCCTTAGTTTATGATAGCAACAGCTTATAGCTTGCCAATGGCACACTTTATATACTTTACTTTAGTTAAGGAGTATTGGTAATGTTAGGGAAGGGCGTGGTAACACTCTACGTCTTAATGATGGAGGAATGCGAACCAGAAAAGTGCACGGCCAATAAGCTAGTCAAGTTCAACTTGGCAAGACCAATCTACAGAGTTAAGGAGGTGCCTCGTGGTTGCATAGTGCTGAACCCACTTGCAAATGAAACCTTGTCGATCAAAGACAAGGATATCGCTCTGCGACACGGGATCCTAGCCGTGGACTGCTCGTGGAAGAACGCTGAAGACTTCTTCAATAGAGTCAGGATAAAGGGCTCTCACAGGAGGCTTCCGAGGCTTATAGCCGTAAATCCCATAAACTTCGGCAACCCGTACATCCTGTCGACCGCGGAGGCGCTCGCGGCCTCCCTCTACATACTCGGGTTCGAAGAACATGCGAGGAACTTGCTATCGATATTTAAGTGGGGCCCTCACTTCTTTGAAGTCAATAAAGAGCTATTAGAGGGCCATTAACGCTTGCATCTCTTTACGAGGGCCTCCGTTATCGCTTCGGCGGGCCTCGCTCCGGTAGCCTCCGCCAACCCCTGCCAGTCTGGGGCCGCGTTCACCTCGAATATTACGTAACCCTTTTCGTCTGTCTCGGCTATGTCCACCCCGGCATACCACAGGCCCAGCACCTCACATGCCTTTATGGCCATCTCCTTGACCTCTTCCGGAGGGTTGTACGCCTTGGCCTTACCTCCTTGAGCTACGTTAGTGCGCCACTCGCCCGGCTTGGTTATGAATCTCTGAATTGAGGCTAGCACTCCTCCATCCACGACGAACACCCTTAAGTCGTAGGACCGCTTCTCAACGTATTCTTGAACATAGATCACTTGGTTGAAGCTCGCAAGGGTCTTGAATATCCTGAAGGCGATCTCCGGGTTGTCGACCAAAACCGAGCCATAGCCTCTAGACCCTATGAGGGGCTTTATCACAGCCTTACCGAATTTCACGGCGAAGTCGTAAGCCAGCCCTATGTCTTCAGTCACGAGGGTCTCTGGAACGCGTAACCCGGCCTTGGAAAGAGAACTGAGAGCCCCATATTTGTCGCGGGCCTTAATCATTCCGTCCACCGGGTTCATCACTACTGTCCCCTCCCTCTCAAGCTCCCTCAATAAAGTCAGCCTGCGGACGTACTGTTCAACACTCGTGGTCGCGCCTATCGACCTAACTATGGCTCCATCGACTTCGGTGAGCTTATGCTTGCCATAAAAGACCGTGACCTTTCCATGTCTATCGATTGAAGTGGATAAGCCCGATATCCTCAAGAAGACGGGGGTTAAGCCCTTGTTCTTGATGGCTTCTAACAACTCTCGGGAGGGCAAGTCCGGCTTCCTCGTATCATGGATGACGGCGAGCCTCAAAGCCTTCAACCCCTAAGAGAACATCGTTTCTTCGATAATAAATTCTGCGAAAAGCTGAATAAGTGGAACTCGTCGCCCCTGCACAGGGGGTCTAAAGGGTTGAGCCACGAATTCGACGAGGAGATCGAGAAGATAAAGGAAAAAAAGCTGAAAGAGCTCCTTAAGAGCCCTGAAAAGGGCAACGTCATAAGGAAGGGCAACATCGTAAACCTGGACTTCGCCTCCTTTAAAAGCCTGTTGAAGAGCGAGTCTAGGCCGATATTGGTGGACTTTTGGGCCGAGTGGTGCGGTCCTTGTAGAATGCTAGCCCCGATATTTGAAAAGCTATCTGAGAAGTATTCAGACAAGGTGGTCTTCGCCAAAGTGAATGTAGACGAATGTCCCGATTTAGCTGAAGAATATGGAGTTATGGCCGTGCCCACTCTAATATTGTTCGCAAACGGCATCGAGGTGGAACGCATAATCGGCTTGGTGCCGGAGAAGCGCATAGAGTCTTTAATTAAAAAGTATTTGAAGTGAAGGCGGGTTACACATTGCTATAGGCTTAGGACACCAACTCTATGCCTATCCCTCAGCTCCCTCTTCTTTGCCTCGTTCCACCCCGAGACCTCTTGGTAATACCCCGTCACCCTGCTCCAGTATCTGACGTTAGGCGAATTGCAATTCGGACAAGAGTCTAAAATTCCACCACTGACGGTAGCACAGTCTTCGCATATTGTTAAGTCCTTGGTATAAGCAAAGTACCCGACCTGCGTATCCTTCGCGATCTTCCACGAGAGCTTCAACAGGGCCTCGGGATCTGGATACGCCTCGCCTAACCACACGTGAAATATATTCCCTCCGCTGAGCAACGGGAAGAACTTGTGCTCTATGCTCAGCTTCTCGGCCAAGGTGATTGGCGCGCCCACGTAAACGTGAGTGCCGTTCGAGTAGTACACTGGGACGTCCCTCACCCCCTCCTTCAGTAACTTGAGTGCCGTCTCCACGTCGCCCTTGACCACCTTAACGGCCTTCTCCTTAAACTTGGGGGACAGCAGATCGCTAACGGCCAGCCTTTGAGCGCAACTCTCGGCAGGGGTCCTAGCTAAGGCAAGCTTCACTTCGTGTTTCTTCTCGAGCTCCTCTTTGTACTTCTTCATCTCTAGGAGAACCTTGATCAAGAGCCTTACTGCGGTCTCGTGTTCGTGGAGCTGGTAACCGGTGTGCCACTGGGCCATCTCGTTTCCACCGACAATGCCTATCGTGTAGACAAGCTCGTCGAAGTCGACCGCCGGTGGCCCTCTCCTGCCAGTCTTGGGGTCAATCGGTCTCTGAGTGGCAAAGGGGAGCCTGTTGTACTGAATCATGTAGTCCATCCACCTCTTCTTCGCCTTGAAGACTTCAACGCACAAGTCCATGACCTCGAACGCCTTCTCGATGAGTTTGTCGTCGTCGCCGTTGGCTTGATAAGCCAGCCTAGGCAGGTTCATCGTGACGACTTGCCACGCACCCATGCTGAAGTGCTTTCCGTCGACAAAGTACATCTTCTCGTAGAACTCTGGATCGGTCTCCGGCGTCTCGGTAAAAGTGTAGGCGCAACATTGGTAGCACGAAACCCCCTTTCCATATCCTCGGTACGGTGGGATCGCGTTGTCGAAGTAGGGCGTACCGTACTTGGCAACAACGCGATGCACTAAGAGCCACTCATCGTAGAAGTCGTCTTTCGCACTCTCGGGGGTGAGGTAGCCCTCAAGCTTGGGGAAGTTGAATGGCTTGCCCCAGTAATCCCCCTGCAACGCTACCTCGTATATCGCGGTGAAGAAGAGCCTAGCCTCCTCCTCGTAATCTCCGTAGGTTTCGGGCCCCACCCTGCCACGCATAACAATCGGTTTATCTCTCCATATCTGAGGTACCGTCGGCGTTAGCTGTATGTTCGAGAAGACGAGCTGTCCCCCTCTGGCCACGTAGGCCTGCGTTAGCTCGTAAAACATCATCTGCGCCAGTTGCTTTATCTGCTTGTAACTTAGCCCCCTCAGGTATGGAGCCAAGAAGACGTTATAGTTGTAGAACCCTTGTCCTCCGGCGAAGTTGGTCTGCGCTGCTGCCAAGACCTTGACGCTATGCAACACCGCTACCTCTGGGTGCATGGCTGGGCCCGCGACGCTCGTCTTAAGTCCTGTGCCGTCGGGCATGAGCCCATAGTAGAAGAAGTACCTGAGGTCCCAATCTTGGCAGAAGGGCCTCACGCCAAAGTACTCGAGGTCGTGTATGTGGATGTCCCCTTTGAGGTGGGCGTCGGCGACTTTTGGATGGAGCAGCAGCAAGTACTCCTCTTTTGACAACTTATCGGCCTTCTTCTTGTGCGCTGTCTCGGCGTTGGGCTGCAGGTTGGCGTTCTCCTTGGCCTCGAAGCCAAGGCCCAAGTCTATCAAGTAAGCGTCGTATACTGGGGCGCCAACCCTTGTTAGTACATTTCTGTATATCACGTACTCGGGGTGTTCCTCTGATCTTTCAAGTAAGATGTTATTGACGAGCTCTCGTATCAAAGCCCCGCTCACGAACTTAGCCCTCATTTCAAGTATTCTCTTCTCTGCCTCGCGGGCGATCTCCTCGGCATCTTTAGCGCTCATGGGCGGAACGTCGAAGAACTCTTCGGCCAGCTTCGTCTCCCTCAACAATTGCCTGACAATGGCCCCTCTATCCCAAGGAACCATGTAGCCGTCAGTCGTCCTAACGAGGGGCTTGCCAGCAATGTAGTGCGAGACCGCCTTGAACCAAGCCTCTAAAGAGGCCTGCTTAGGCCTTAGGTGCGTCTTTCTGCTGTTTCTCTTAGAGGCCACTTCATCCCCTCCCAAGGACTTTACGGAGTTTGTCCATGATCGGCCTCTCCCCATCGAAAATTTCCTCTGCATGGAAGAACTTGCCGTCGACTTCGAGCCCCGGGGTCTCCATTAAGAATATGTCCCTCATTATTAGGTCCACCATCACTTCTGACTTGGATACGTCAAGAACCTCATATTCGACTCCCATCTCCTTCATCACCCTCTTTAGCGTCTCACACCTAGGACATTGAGGAGAAACGTAGAGTTTAACTCTTGCCATAACGAGGTAGACCTCTCGGCTAAGTAAGGGTTTTTCTTCTCAAGAAAAATTTAAAGAAGTAGCGGGTCTGTACGCGGTACTGAAAAAGCGTTACGGTCACTCCTTAGCTCCACCGTTGGAAGAGGTCGTGCTCTATTCCGAGAAGGTCTAATACCTTTCCTACCACGTAGTTGACAAGATCATCGATGCTCTTCGGCTTGTGGTAAAAAGCTGGGCAAGCGGGAAGGACTATTCCTCCCATGTCATTCACCCTCAACATGTTCAATATATGCACCCTGTTGAGAGGTGTCTCTCTTACGACGACTATGAGCTTCCTCCTCTCTTTCAACATCACGTCCGCGGCGCGCGTGACTAAGTTGTTCGACAAACCGTTAGCTATCGACGCCAAGGTCTTCATGCTACAAGGAGCTATTACCATGGCTTCAAATCGAGCCGAGCCACTCGAAGGAGGAGCATCCATCTCTTCTTCGCCATAAATATTGAAACACTCGCCTCTAAGCTCGCCAACCTCCATATTTAACTCATGCTTTAAAACCAACCTTCCAGCTTTAGTGACTACTAGGTGGACTTCATGTCCAAGCCTATGGAGCACTCTTAGCAACTTAACGCCGTAAATAACCCCGCTGGCGCCCGTTATCGCCAAAATAATTTTCATGATAGGCCACCTAGGACTGACATACCTTTGGGTGCTCGAGGGCCGTAGAAGGTGACCTCAACCCCCCTTAATACGCTTTCGATGAATCCGAAGATCCTCGCTATAAAACATGGGAGGCCCTCTTCGTGATGAATTATACGGCGAAATTTTGATGAGGAGAGTTTTTAGGGAGCACCGTTCTTTAGCCGACGCAGATAAATTGTTAGGTTGGGGCGGAAAAGGTTGACGACTGAAGGGAAATGGGCAAAAAAAGACTTAGAGGGAATAGTCGCCTCTTTGAAGGAGCTATTAGAGAGAACTCGATCCCTCAAAGAACTCGCCCTCTCAAAAGGGCCCTCGATAGCCCCTAGACTGGACGTCGCTCTGTTCTTCATGAAGAGGGCCCTTTCAATAATGAGTGGCTTGCCGATAGACGAAGGCGAGCCAATAAAGTCGGTCCAAGGCGAGATAATGGACGTTGAGGTCGAGGAGGACCTCTTGGCCCTCAATAGGAAAATAGCGCTTGAGAATAAAGCCCTCCTTGATAGACACGGAGTCAAGGCCATAGACTTCATGGGCTCCCTAGGTGCTGGTAAGACGTCGATAATCGAAGCGCTGGTCGAGGTGCTGAAGGACAGGTACAGGATAGCGGTGATAGTGGGCGACGTCGCAACGTCGATAGACGCAAACAGAATATCGCGCCATGGGATAAGAGCCATCCAGATAAACACAGGGAGGGAGTGCCACCTCGATGCTCAATTAATAAGACGAGCCCTCCAGCTCTTGGACCTTAAGAACATAGACCTGCTCTTCATAGAAAACGTCGGGAATTTGATATGCCCAGCGGATTTCCCGCTAGGGGCACACATGAGGGTGGTCGTGGTCAGCGTCAGCGAGGGAAGTGACATGATAATCAAGCACCCCACCTCATTCGTAGGAGCAGATGTAGTGGTCATCAACAAGATCGACGTAACCGAGGCCTTCAACGTAGATCTAGGTAAGCTGGTGAACGACCTGAAGGAAATCAATCCTAAAGCAAAGGTCGTGCTCATGAGCGCGAGGAAGCGTACGGGCTTAGATGATCTTATAAGGGCACTGGGCCTAATTAAATAAGAACTAACTTCCTAAGGAGTGGGTCCGGGAGTGAGCGCGTCAAAATACGCTTACAGCATTGCGAGGGTTAGAGCCAAGAGGGCCTTTATGCTCAAACCCGAAGACTACGAAGCACTACTTAGGGCCCCTAATATCCATCAAGCACTAGCTCATCTACGTTCAATTAGCGACTTCGGAAGGGACATCCCCCAAACTGAGGACGTGTACGAGATTGAGAAGCACCTGGCCAACAGGTTCGTTGAGATCTTACGCCCTCTGATCGAAAGCGTGACAGAGGGGCCTGCGAGGGATTTCTTGGGATTAGTCCTTGCAAAGTACGAGTATGAGACCTTAAAGGCCCTGCTCAAGGCTAAGTTCTTGGGGATACCTGAGAGCGAAGTAGTGCTGATGGCTCCTCCGCTGGGAAGATATAGTGGCGCGCTGTACACCTCTTTACTATCTGCTAAGAATGTCGACCAAGCGATTGACTTAGTGCCCGAGGCGGAGTTGAGGCTTACATTGAGGGAGGCATCGAGAGAGGCGGGAACGCTAAAGAGCCCTCTGCCAATAGAAGCAACTGTAGACAGATGGCTTTATACACGACTTTGGGGGCTAGCCGCTAAGCTGAGAGGCGACGACAAGAAATGGGCTAAACACCTCTTGGGAATAGAAGTCGACATTAAGAACGTACTAGTCTTGGTGCGGGGGAAGTTTCTAGGCTTACAACCATCGATAATTGAAAAAGCGTGGCTCCCTCTCTGCTACAAACTCCCTCTCGATCTGAAGAGCTTGGCCTCGCAACCTATCTCTTCGATACTACAGGCCATAGCCACGAGCTACTACGGAAAGGCTGTGTCTCCTCTGGCCAGGGACGCGGTGGAGGTCGAGAGGGCTCTCGAGATGTTGTGGATCAAGGAGAACGAAGACGTCTTCCTACACTATCCCTTCACGCTTGGATTAGTCTACGCCTACGCGAATCTAAAGTACGTGGAGCTGAAAGATGTGAGAGCCTTATTGCTCTCTAAGCTAATGAACTTGCCACCTCAAAAGGCGTTGACACTAATAACGAGGTATAGAGAGAGGCTGTCCATCTGAATATCAAAATAAAAAGTAATAACAAGAAAGGTAGAAAAGTGTAGTAATCGAATCAAAGATTGTGAAAGTTAAAGAAGCCACTTGAGAGGTATGTCTTGGTAGTGCCCGCTCGGTAGCTTTCTTCTCACCGTTATCGGTAGTACGCCGAGCTCCAGCTCCTTCATGGCTATCTTCACTGGATCTTTTTCGGGGACTAGGGACAGGTCTATGAGGACTGGAGCGCCCATGGATATCTGTAGCGCCCTAGCTCCGATTATCCTAGCGCGCTCGTACTTCGTGAGCTTTGGTAGCCATACCTTAACTCTTTCAGCCTTTATCCTCTTACTTTTTGTAGAGCTCTTGACGGTCAAAACTCTTCCTCGCCGAATTTAGGAGTCTCCTTCTCTTTTTCTTTTTCCTTCTCTTTCTCCTTCTTCGGAGGCGCCGCGGCTATGACGTCGTCTATCTTCAGTATCATCAGCGCGGCCTCGGTAGCCGACTTGAGCGCTTGCCTCTTGACTGCTAGAGGCTCGAACACGTTTATCTTCATCATGTCCGCTATCTCGCCCTTAAGCACGTCGATACCGTAGGTCCTCATCCCCTTCTCGTGGTACGACCTCAACTTGACTATTATGTCGAGCGGGTCAAGGCCTGCAGTCTCGGCGAGTATCGATGGTATGATCTCCAGCGCATCGGCGAACTTCATGGCGGCCAGCTGTTCCCTACCAGGAAGCCCCCTAGCCCAGTCCCTCAGAGCTAGGGCCATTGATATCTCTGGGGCGCCACCTCCAGGGAGTATCTTGGGCTCTTGGACCACATTCCTCACAACGCAAAGTGCATCGTGGACTGACCTCTCGGCCTCCTTTATGCTCATGTCACTGCTACCCCTTATTAATATCGACACGGCCCTGGGGTTCTTGCAGCCCCTTACGAACACCATCTTCTCATCGGCCACCTTGACCTCTTCGACAACCTCTGCATAGCCTAAGTCGCTCTCGCTCATGTCTTCGATGCTGGTCACTATCTTTGCTCCCGTCGCTTTAGCTATCTTCTCGATGTCCGACCTCTTGACCCTCCTGACGGCCATTATGCCCTTTTTGGCCAAGAAGTGCTGAGCGACGTCATCTATCCCTTTCTCGCAGAAGACCACGTTGGCGCCGACCGAGGCTATCTTCTCGACCATCTTCTTTAAGACGTTGACCTCCTCATCCAAGAACGCCTTCATCTGCTCCGGGGTGGTTATGTTTATCTTGGCCGTTATCTCGGTCTTCTCTATCTCGAGAGGAGCCTCTAGGACAGCAATCTTGGCGTTGCGGACCAGCTTCGGCATGCCCGGGTGGACTACCTCCTTGTCTATCACTAGCCCGTCGACGAGGATGGTCTCGTTCAGAGACTCACCTCGCTTCTTCTCGACCTTCACGTCGTCTATGTCGACTACCCACTTCCCGTCCTTCTGCTGAGCGACCTTGAGTATTGCTTCGACGGAGTACTTGGCCAAGAGCTCTCTCGAACCAGCCACGGAGGCCTTACCGCTCAGAGACGTCAAGGCTATCTTCGTCAGGACGTCTTTGTCTGTCGGGCTTACTGGCGTCGCTAGGGTTTCGAGGACCTCAAGCGCTTTGTCCAGCGCTTTCCTGTAGCCGTCGATTATTATCGTGGGGTGTATGTCTTGGTCTAAGAGCTCTTCAGCGCTCTTGAGCAATTCCCCTGCTAGGACAACAGCAGTCGTCGTGCCGTCGCCCACTTCAGAGTCCTGCGCCTTCGCCACCTCGACCATCATTTTGGCAGCCGGGTGTTGTATGTCCATCTCCTTTAGGATCGTAGCGCCGTCGTTAGTTATGGTAACGTCTCCGAAGCTGCTCACCAGCATCTTGTCCATTCCTCTAGGGCCGAGGGAGGTCTTGACCGTCTCCGCGACTATCTTCGCGGCCAATATGTTGGCTCTCAGAGCCTCTCTGCCTACGGTTCTCGTCGTGCCCTCCTTAAGCACGAGAACGGGCAATGCTACCGACATCGTCATCACCTAATAGTCATTTTCTGAGTTTACAAGAAGATGCTTCTATATAAATTTAACCACAGATAGGCGATGAACGTTAATCAAGTTGCAATGACATCACGTAGGCATCCTCCCCGTCAGCGTAGTACCTGGGCACTCTCCTCGCGATCTTGAAGCCCAGTTTGTGGTAGAGGTTTATGGCTGGGCTGTTGGAGACCCTGACCTCTAAGTACACCTCTTTTACGCCCCGCCTTTTGACCGCCTCGATGGCCCTCCGAAGCAGGCCCTCTCCAATGCCCCTTCTCCTAGCATGAGGCAGGACGGCTATTGATATCACGTGCCCCTTCTCGGCAAAAGCTCTGTGCGACGAGTAATAGTCAAAGCCCCTATCGACTCTGGTCATTATGTACCCGACGACCGTTCCGTTCATCTCTGCTACCAAGAAGCCCTCAGGGAACTCCCTGAAATGGTAAACGAAGAAGTCCGGCGTATAGTTCTCGGGAAGACAGGTCCTATTTATGTATATCACGCTTTGTAAGTCCTCGATCCTGAATCCTCTTATTACGTACTCAGCCTTGTGTGGAGTCCCCTTATCGTCCGTTCGCAACTCCTCCTCGCCAACTCTTTAGGAAACTTGATATTCTGCTCCTGTGGGTCTTAAAAATCTGCTTCGATTTCACCTCATTTATAGTAAGAAGTTGTCACTCTTTGGAGAGAATAAAAATACAGAAGGGGGATAATTTAAGTGAGCCTACCCTGGGTGTAAATCAGTGAGCTACTTTCCAATTGAAGTGGACGAAATAGTGAGAAAGCACTTTACAGTGACTGAGTGGAAGGTCCAGCATGGCGTCTTGACTTATATCATTGGGAACGAAGATACCAAAGAACGTTTTGTTAGGCTGTACTTTGAGCTCGACAAAAAGGGCTACATACCAATTCTGAGAAACGAGGGCGGTAAGAGAGCTCTCAGAATTTTTAAGAGACGAGAACTGTCGAGGCATAATCCTCTATGGAATGCAGTACTGCTCCTAGCCACGATGGCGACCGTAACCTTGGCCGGCTACTTGTTTACAATAGGAGAGGTCTATGACATCGTCGACCCGATGTTCAGCGAGCAGAGGGTGCTCCACCTGCTTGCGTACGTGGCCTCCATCTTCTTCGTGCTCGGCGTTCACGAGCTAGGCCACAAAATTGCTTGCGTGTGGCATAACCTGAGGTCCACGCCTCCGTACTTCATTCCAGGGCCGCCAATGATAGGAGGCTCTTTTGGAGCCGTCATGATACAAGAAACCCCCATACTCAATAGAGACCAGCTCTTTGACGTAGGGCTCCTAGGTCCATTGTTGGGCTTCATAGCGTCGGTCCTCGTAACGTTTATAGGATTTTCCCTTTCCTACATCATCCCAAACGAAGTGGCTCGGTCGTTATCAGAACAAGGCTTGGCCTCTCCACTACTCATAGAGCCCCTCTTATTCACACTCATATGGGCTAGAGTTGTAGCCCC
>JAAOZJ010000144.1 GCA_011605835.1 Thermoproteota archaeon | reverse complement strand
CGACTTATAGCCACTCTAGTTCCTGGCTCTGCGCACACGGGCCTACGTAGCTTCACAGAGACCACGTCCTTAGAGGCCTTGGTGACAGTCCCCAACGTCGTCGTGGTGCCAGCGTTTATCATCAAGACCTCGTTAGCCCTTATGCTATCGACCTTAACCATGTCCACAGTCCCCACGGCTCTCTCAAACAACACGACCTCTAAGTTGAGGTCCGAGAGCGTTGGTGGGAGAGTCCCGGGCTTGCCCACGACGCTTCCGGCTAGGGAATCCGACTTCGTGAGCGAGGGATCTAGAAGCGTGCCAAAGCCCACAAGCCCTCCAGGCCTCGCCTCTTCCACGTTCACGTCACCAGCCCTCAAGCTTACGATTTGAGTGTACAGCGGCTCGTATTCAGCCCTCCCGCCCCCCTTCTCTAACCTAATACCGGGTCTTATCTCGATCTCGTCGCCCACCTTAGCGACGCCTTGAATTATGGAGCCCCCCAAAACCCCGCCTCTCAATTCCTCAGGTGGAGTCCCGGGCTTGTTGACGTCGAAGGACCTAGCTATCAAAGCCCTCAAAGGCTTCGTTGGATCCCTTTTTGGAGTTGGAATGGTCTTCTCTATGACCTCGATCAAGACGTCGAGGTTGGCCCTGTGGAGAGCTGATATCGGAACTACCGGCGCGTCCCTGTACATGGAGTCCTTCAAAAACTCTCTTATCTGCCGATAGTTCTCGACGACCTTATCTCTAGGGGCTATCTCTATCTTGTTCTGCACCACCACTATGTTCTTGACGCCCATTATCTCTAGGGCCTTCAGGTGCTCCCGCGTTTGGGGTTGGGGACATGGAACGGTGGCGTCAATTACCAATATCGCTCCGTCAAACAGCGTGGCCCCTGCGAGCATTGTTGCCATTAACATATCACGTTGCACGCCCTTTTACGGGCGTGCAATCTCGTGTCCAGGGCAGTCTACGAACGAGAACTTTCTGACGAACTCAAGCTTAGAGCCGCAGTGCTTGCACGTGGTCCCCGATAGCGCGTAGGTCGTGTAGCACTGCGGAGGCGGGCACTTGGGGCACTTCAAAACCGCGGTGTCGGCGTAGCCTAATCTGAGGGTTATTCCCCTCTTTAACTCCTCGGAGTGCCTTGAAGTCCATACACCCGAAAGGGCCCACGTCAAGGTTGTCTTGCCATGATCCACGTGGCCAGTCGTGCCTATGTTCAGCTCGGCCTGCCTCTTCATCCACTCCTCAACCATGTTCGACCGCCTTCTCCCCCTGCTTTATGACCATGTTTATCTGGACTATATCTTCTGAGATAGTGTTCCCGCGAACAAGCTTCCTCTTCCTCAAACCTTTCTTCTTAGGTCTAAAACCAGGCCCTTGGCTCACCAACAGCCTTCGCTTGACGGGCCCCGGCAGGTCGGGCCTCATAGGCGCTCCACTCCTGTCGCTCCCGCCTCTGATAACCAGCTTAACTCCCGGCATTCCGAGCAAGGTGCCATCGACTTCATCGCCTATCCTGAGCCCTATGAGGGCGCTCGCCTGAGGCCCGCTGACCGTTACTTGCTTAGCCTTTCCAGTCGTCGGATCGGATATGACCACTTTAAACTCAGGCGTTCCCTTTCACCCCTTAGCGTGAACACACTTCGCGAGTAAGCTAAAAACTTTGAGGTCCCCAATTAATACCTGCCAGCAGCCCTCTTTACCTTGACGATCTCATCTATGAGCTCTAGCTCCTCCTTCGACAGTTGGTCGGAGAACTTCTCCTTCAAAATCCTCGCATGTTCTGTCGGTACGTCTACGTAGAGGTAATCACCTTCGTTGACGTGTCTACCGACGATCACGTCCCCTTTAATAGAGATCGCAACGGCTTGTCCCACCACGGCTTCGCTCAAGCTCTTTTTCTGTTCCTGTATTTGCATTATTATCCCGAGCCTTCTGCCCTTGGTGCTCATCAACGGGTACCCGGGCCTCAGCCTTCCAGCTAGTATTTCGACCCCGACTATCGCTGGGTCGCTTCTCCTGAACACATAGCCCTTTAGAATGCGGGCCTTCCCAGGCAGGATCAGGGAAGACAGTGCCCGTCTGCGGTCCTCCTCCATTCTCTTCCTGACCCAAGCCAAGTAGTCCTCCATCAGCCTATAGATGACGTTGCTACTAAACACCGGTATTCCCCTGCTCTCTATCTCTTGCTCGGCATCGGGATTCACACCAACGTTGAACGCCAAGATGACGCCGTGATAAGGATCCTTTTCTCTCGTTATTGCCGCCTCGACGACGTCCCTCTTCGATATCTTCCCGACGTCGGCCAGCCTCACTGGCACGCCTAGCTCTTGTAGCTTCGAAACCAGCGCCTCAAGGGAGCCTAGGGTATCGGCTTTGACGACGACCCCTATGGTGTCGGTCGTTATCCTGATCTTCGAGAGCTCCTCCGTTACCTTCTTTACTGCCTCCTCGACCTCGGCTTGGCTCCTTGCCGAGAAAAGAGGGCTGCCAGCCACGGCGTCGTCAAGGCCTTGGGCGACTATCCTTACGCCAGCAGCCGCGACCACCTCGTCCACGCTCTTGAACCTGTCCTCCGGGTCTCTCATCTCATCCATGGGCTTGGGCATTAATATGCTCCTAATCTTGGTTACTATGGGACCTTTAAGCCCGCCGAGCACTATGGTGTCGTCCTTCTTGAGCACGCCATCGTAGATTATCACGTCCGCGACGTTACCCAAGCCCAGGACCTCTCTGCACTCCAGCACCACGCCCTTAGCCGCTGCCTCCTCGACGTAGAGCCTCTTCAACATATACCTCTGAGACAGGCCTGCTAAGACCAGCAAGAGGTCGGGTATGCCCTCTCCCGTCTTGGCGCTTGTGGGTATTATGGCCACGGTTCTGGCGAAGTCCCTTATCCTGTCGTACCTGTCGGCTTGAAAGCCCAGCTCCTCAAACTTAGCTACGATGTTGTAGATGAGCTCGTCGAGCTTCTTCTGGACTTGATGCGGTTGCGACTTTATCGACTCGACAAACGGCTTGAACTCGTTCTCGACCCATCCGGGTATTTTATCTATCTTGTTCGCGGCGACGACAAAGGGCGTCTTTCTGGCCTTTAAGATCTCTAAGCACTCGTAAGTTATCTCCTCAAAGCCCTCGAGGACGTCTATGACCAAGATGGCCATGTCGGCTATCGAGCCACCCCTCTTCCTCAAGTTCACGAAGGCCTCGTGCCCCGGGGTATCTATGACCAAGAAGCCGGGTATCTTGATTTCGACCTTTATGTTCTTGAGTAGTGGACCGCAAATCCTCTCGAGGGCGGACCAAGGTAGAAATGAGGCCCCGATGTGTTGGGTTTGCCACGTAGCGCCTGCTCGGCGCTACATCATGGCCCCAACCTCTCTGAACATAATAGCAGTGCCCCTGATCTTGTCGAGGAGGAGGGTCTTCCCCACGTCTACGTGGCCCAGCACGCATAGGATAGGTGACCTGATCCTCTTGCCCTCACCGCCGTCCACTCGCTATCACCTCCTCTAATAGGTCAGCTTGATGAAAAAGCTAGAGAGGAGAACGCTCTTTAACTTGTCGTTCAGAGACTCAGAGCCAAGCCTCGTCAGCTCGTGAATAGCTACAGAGCTCTCCCTCTTCGAAGAAGATCTTTATCTCCCTCTCAGCGCTCTCCTTGCTATCTGATGCGTGGATTACGTTTTGCGTTATAGAGATCCCGAAGTCGCCCCTAATGGTCCCGGGCGGTGCTTCCTTGGGGTTCGTAGGGCCTATGACCTTCCTGACGACCTGAATGGCATCGTCGCCCTCGACGACCCCGACAACGACTGGGGCGGAAGTGATGTAGTTGATAAGCTCCTCGTAGAAGTGCTTGCCCTTATGCACTGAGTATAGCTCCTCTGCCTTCCTCCTCGACATCTTCAACATCTTCAAGCCCACTATCTTCAAGCCCTTCTTCTCAAGCCTTGACAGGACCTCCCCCACGAGCCCCCTCGCAACAGCCCCGGGCTTGATTATTATCAACGTCCTCTCAACAGCCATCACTTGTACACCTTCCTAGTCTTCCTGCACCACTTCAGCTTAGTCGGGTTCCTCCTGAGCTTCAACATGTTCTTCTTGCATTTACTTGAGCAGAAGTACAATATGGTCCCATCGTTTCTGACGAACATGAGCCCTGTGCCGGGCGGGACGTCCTTCCCGCAGAACGAACATGAAACCGACTTGAACATTTTGAGCACCGTCTTTAGTGAGACTTCATGTCCATCTTATAACCCTTACCCGTCCATGGTGAGGTCGGTAAAGGAAGGGGTTGAAGGAGAAGCGCACGGAGGAGCTCTTGGCTTTCTAAACGGTAGGAGAGAAGTTTATCAGTCAGTTCTCTGAGGCCTAAGTAACAGGTGTACTTCATGAGCTCCAGTCAAGCACAAGAGGCGACGCCTGCTGAAGTAGTCCAAATAATCGGCAGGACGGGGGTCACTGGAGAAGTTATTCAAGTCAGGTGTAGGATACTCGAGGGGCCCGATAAAGGGAGGATTTTGACGAGAAACGTCAAGGGCCCTGTTAGGGTCGGCGATATACTGATGCTCAGAGAAACAGAAAGAGAGGCGAGGAAGCTTACTCCGCGGTAATGGAGGAGATCACTTCTTCCTCTCTTTCTTGGCCTCCTTCTTGGCAGGTGCCGCCTTCTCTTCTGCCGCTGGTACTGCTGGCGTTGTCGGTAGGCCAGCCTTGGCCTTTATCTCGTTGACCTTAGCTATTATCTCTTCTACGAGCTCCTTGGCCTGTCCCACTTCGATTATAGCCGCCGACGCGGCCTTCACCTCTATTCCAGCTGCCTGTCCTAGCTTCTCTTTGCTCGGCACGTAGACATATGGAATTTTCCTCTCTTCGCAAAGCAATGGCAAGTGCATTACCACCTCAGGAGGGTCGACGTCCTCGGCTATCAACACGAGCTTCGCTAGCCCCCTCTCGACGGCCTTCGTCGTCTCGTTAGTCCCCTTCTTTATTTTGCCCGTCTCCCTGGCTGCCTTCAAGGCCTCGTAGGCCTTCTCGGCGAGCTCTGGCGGCACATCAAATCTAACGTAGCTCGGCTTAGACATACATCCCTCACCTCCTCTATGTCATCGATTCATGGGTCGAGCACCTCTTTATCTACTGGCACTGCATTATAAACCTTCATCTTAACTTGACTTGGCACTTCTAATCACTCGTGGGCGAAATAGAACACAAGCTTCCGAGCACTTGCATCTTTACTATCGAGCCTCGCGAATCCTATGCGCACAAGCTGGACTATAGACCCCTCGCTTAACTTTTCGAGACCCCTCTCCCCAACCCCTGCGGCTTTGCTGGCATCCGGCATTACGACTTCGACATTGACGTTATCGTCAGCCGGAACCCACTGTATTATCGGGGCTTTGAGGCGCGAGGCATCTTCAACGCTCTCTCCTCTGTAAAGCGCGTATACTGCATCGGTCTTGACCCTCTCTATTTGAATGTTGAACAAGGACATCAACCGAACGAGGGAGCTCCTTTTCAAGAGCTCAATGTCTCTTTTGGATATGTAGACCTCGACCTGGCCCTCGACTGCTCTCACCACTATCTCCCTGTGCCCTCTCTCAGGGAAGTCCGGATGAAGTGGCGGTTTAGCAACGAAGTTGGTTGGGACGCCT
>JAAOZJ010000003.1 GCA_011605835.1 Thermoproteota archaeon | reverse complement strand
GTAGCCGTCGTCGTTGTCGTAGTTGTAGTCGCCGCGGTCGCCTACTACTACACGACCCTCCCCGCCCCATCTCCTGCTCCAAGGCCCACTCCGGCGCCATCACCAGCTCCATCTCCTGCACCAGCTCCAACGCCAACCCCGCCCCCTCCGATCAAGATAGGCTTGATACTCCCGCTGACGGGCGCCTCCGCCAAGCTGGGGAAGGAGGTGCTGGACGGAGCTCTACTCGCCCTAGAGGAGATAAACGAGGCCGGCGGCATACTGGGGAGGAAGGTGCAGCTCGTAATAGAGGACGACGAGGGGAACCCGGACAAGTGCCTCTCAGCCGCGAAGAAGCTCATAGAGGCGGATAAGGTGGATCTCCTGGCCGGCGTGCTGCACTCGGGCAACGTCGTGGCCATAAGTGAGTACGTGGCCAGCGTCGGGATACCCTACATCTCGCCCATCTCCTCGGGCTGTACGCTCGTGTACCTCCAGGACCCCAAGAAGTTCAGGAACTTCTTCACCATACACCCGTACTACGACGACGTAGCGAAGCTGGGGTTGAAGTTCCTGACCGACGTCGTGAAGGCCAAGAGCTACGTCTACATAGGGGAGGCCCTGACGTTCTCCGTTAGAACCGGCGACTTCTTGAAGATATTCGCCGCCGATAGAGGGATACGATGCCTGGACCAGATAATCATGCCCGTCGCGGCCAAGGACTTCACGGAGGCCATCATAAAGGCGAAGGAGCTCAAGCCGGACGCCGTCGTCATCAACGTTTTCAGCGGGGCCGAGATAACGCTTGCCAGGCAGTTGTACGAGAACAAGTTCCCAGTGCCTTACTTCGGCATAATGAGCGCTCTGTCCCATTGGGAGGCGGCCGAGTTGCTGAGAGAGGCGTCGGACTACCTCTGCTTCGGTACTTGGAGCTGGAACGTCTCGATAACCGAGAAGACCGTGCCGTTCTTCAACAAGTTCTACAAGAAGTACGGCTACAGGGCTAGTGGGCTCGAGGGGCCCGCTGGCTACGACATGATGTACTTCATAAAGGCAGCTGTCGAGAGGGCTGGCTCTCTCGACTGGAATGCGGTGATAAAGGCCTACGAGGAGACTGAGATAGTGGGGGTCAGGGGAAAGACGAAGATAGACCCCACCAAGCACAACGCGGTCTACTGGGCGCCGGGCTACATAAACGGGGTCATAGCTCAGTGGAAGGGCGGCCGGCCCTACGTGCTCTGGCCTCCCGAGCTGGCTGAGAAGAGCCTCGAGAAGGCCCCCTGGATGGCGTAGGACGTAGAAGCGCGCGGGGCGCAAAGCCTCTTCAAGCCTCTTCTCCTTTTTCCCCTTTCTTCATCTTCTTTATCTTTACCTTGCTTATTCCGCTTTTAGAGGCTTTTCGACGGCCCTTTACTGGCGACCTGTCATTACGAGAATTCGCCCTCTTATGACGAGAGTGAGAGAGCGTGAGAGGAATTCCTGGCTATTCTGTTGCCTCAACCCTCCGGCGTCGAAAAGCCTCTAAACACCCAAGTACGCCTTCTTGACTTGTTCGTTCGCTACGAGCTCCTTGCTCCTTCCCTCGAGGACTACTCTCCCCACTTCAAGGACGTAGGCCCTGTCGGCTATCCTGAGGGCCGAGAACGCGTCTTGCTCGACGAGCAGAATTGTAATGCCCTCATTTCTTATTTCCTCGATGCTCTTGAATATCCTGCCTTTAATGAGAGGCGATAAGCCCAGAGAAGGCTCGTCCAGCATCAACAACTTAGGCCTCGACATCAGAGCCCTCGCTATCGCGAGCATCTGTTGCTCGCCACCGCTTAACGTCCCGGCCTTTTGATTCCTCCTCTCTTCGAGGACGGGAAAGAGCTCAAAAACCCTCTTCAAGTCCTTCATTATCTCGCCTTTGTCCTTGCGCATGTAAGCGCCCATTTCGAGGTTCTCTAGCACGGTCATCTCGGGGAAAAGCCTCCTCCTCTCTGGACAAAGAGATATGCCGCTTTTGGCTATGCTGTAAGGCGGTAACTTGTGGATATCCCTCCCCATGAAGTTGATGGACCCTCCTCTGATCTTCACGAGCCCGAAGATCGCTCGGAGCAGAGTTGTCTTGCCAGCCCCATTGGGTCCCAGTACTGCTACGATCTCCCCCTCGTCCACCCTTAAGCTCACGTCTTTTAGCGCCAAAGCCGAGCCATAGTAAACTGTTACGTTATTCACGCTAAGCAACTACCTCACCTCCTAGGTAGGCCTCTATGACTTTTTCGTCCTTAACGACCTCGGATGGCCTCCCCTCGGCTATTTTCTCGCCGTTGCAAAGCACCACGACGCGATGCGAGAGCCTCATGACGACCTTCATCACGTGCTCGATGATTACCATCGTGAGGCCCTCCTCGTTCAACTTCTTTAAGAGCTCCATTAATTCGGAGGCCTCCTCAAGGCTCAGCCCTGCGAATGGCTCGTCCAATAACAGTAGCTCGGGCTCCGTCGCCAAGGCCCTTGCAATCTCGAGTTTTTTCAAGTCGCCGTGCGGCAAGTTTTTGGCCAGCTCCTCCTTTCGATGAGCTAGGCCAACGAGCTCTAAGAACTCCACGGCCTTCTCTGTCGACCTAATACCTCTCTTGCCGTACAGGGCCACTGCGATGTTGTCTATCACGCTCATGTTGCTAAAGGGGTTTACCAGCTGAAAAGTCCTAGCGACTCCTTTTTTGACGAGCACGTGGGGCGGAGACCCTGTCACGTCCTCTCCCTTAAAGATTATTGACCCTGCGTCGGGCTTGAGGAAGCCCGTTATCAAGTTGAGCACAGTGGTCTTTCCCGCCCCATTCGGCCCTATTAAACCTAAAATTTCCCCCTTGCCAACGCTGAAGCTTACGTTCTTTACGGCAACGAGACCTCCAAACGACTTCGTCAAGCCTTTGACCGTTAAGACGTCCAACCCTCCACACCTCTTGTCACTTTACATCATTTTCTCTTGCGCATGGTTATTACCACATATTCAAGGCTCTTCAGACAGGTCCTCTGATTATTGTCTAAAAATTCTCGACTTAAAACTTTCGACGTCCGGCCTTCTAAAGCGATTGGTGGAAGAGGCGCAAGCAAGTTGTCGTGCTACTCGCTTGGAGATGAACAAGTTTAGTATGAAACATTTGATTTATGATTTAAATTTGGACCTCTTGCAAAAGATGAATCCGACCTCCATAAAGCCACGCGAAGGATGGATCACCGTGATCTCGATGCAGACAATAGAACGACTTCGATTTCGCTGAAGGGGGGCAAAAGATTTAAAAACTTCGCTCATAAGAAACCTTATTCTCGCTCTCTATAACCATAGAGACATAGCGAAATCTGGCCAAAGTTTGGGGGCCGTGTACGTGATAGCAACGGCCGTGCAACTGGTCATCAACGGCTTGATGCTGGGCGCTTTATACGCTCTCGCGGCAGTTGGATTGTCACTAATTTACGGAGTAATGGGCGTGCTCAACTTATCTCACGGATCTCTGCTCACTATGGCCGTCTTTATTACGTATTCGTTGTACCTTCTGTCTGGCAACGTCTTAGCCGCAACAATACTAGCTGTTGTGTTAGTTGCCGTCATCGGGATAGCCATCGAGAAAGGCGCCGTATACCCTTTTAGGGCTTGGGAGATGAGGTTACTCGTCATAACCTTTGGTATAGGCAAAGTCCTTGAACAAATAATTTACGTAGTGTGGGGCCCAATATACATAACGACCCCCATTTATGTCCCGGGATCCTTAGAGATCCTCGGAGTGACGATAAGCGCTTACAGAATGATCTTGCTCGTGTTGAGCATTGCCCTGATGACAGGGCTATGGATTTTCATCCAACGGTCTAAGTGGGGGAAGGCCATACGCGCCATAGCTCAAGACGAGGAGGCAGCTTCGATCTTCGGCGTGAACGTCAAGCGAGTGCGCACACTGACATTTGCTCTCGCCAGCGCCTTGGCCGCCATCGCAGGCACCCTCCTAAGCTCGATATACATGTTCCGCTCGGCGAGCGGGTGGGAGTACCTTTTGATAGCCCTGTCCATCACGATCGTCGGGGGCTTGGGTGACATTAGGGGGGCCGTAGTCGCCAGCTTCATGCTCGGAGTCATGGAGTCGTGTATTGGGTACTTCGTCTCCCCGCTGTGGCGCACAACGGCCTACTTCATCTTTATAATCATTGTTCTGACCGTCAAGCCCTCAGGGCTCTCAGGATTGTGGAGGGGTGGGTCATGACGTCCAAGGCGCGATCAGGATTTAGAACGACAACGCTTAAATTGCTTACATGGCTTGTACCGCTGGCCATCCTCGCCCTCATCCCCTCGCTAACGGAAAACATATACGTCATTCACATATTGACGCTGGCGAACATATACGCCATCTTTGCAGCGAGCTGGGATCTGATCTCCGGCTATACTGGCCAAGTGAGCTTGGGGCACGCCCTCTTCTTCGGAGGCGGAGGATACGTCTCAGCCTTTCTCGCGATGTGGTACAACGTCCCGCCCTCCATCTGTCTGCTAATTTCTGGGGCACTGATGGCAATCATCAGCCTAGTCGTGGGAGTGCCGTGCTTAAGGCTTTCGGGGCCCTACCTCGCGATAGCAACCTTAGCCTTCGCGGAAGCCTTTAGGTCGATAGTAATAGCGCTCCCGCACATAACGCGTGGCGATGAGGGCATGCCTCTTCGAGCTCTAATACTAGGGACCACGCCCAACTACTACGCTTCGTTAGTCTTGATGCTCGTCCTCGTGATAATCATTTACTTGATCGCGAATCGTTACTTTAGGCTACCCTTCATTGCTGTGCGAGAAAACGAGGCAGCTGCGAGGGCGTCGGGCATCAACGTCACGAAGTACAGGCTTCTAGCCTTCACGTTAAGCGCCTTCTTCGCCGGAATCGCTGGTAGCTTTTATGCATTCTACAGAATGGCGATAACCCCCGAGGAGCTGTCCATAGACACGTCGTTCATGCCCTTGACCATGGCAGTGATCGGTGGGATGGGGACCGTGACTGGCCCGGTGCTTGGAGCTTACATCCTTGTCGTATTGACCGAGTCGCTTCGAGTCATTATTTACAGGATACGCATCTTAATTTACGCAGCGCTGACGGTTGCCTTCATAATGTTAATGCCGGGCGGGGTCCTCGGAGCGCTACGCGGCTTGACCAAAAGGCCATCCTCCCTCAGGTCAAGGTCCTCGGAGCACCCCCTCCTCGCCGCATTAATGGGTCAAGGTAAGTCTGCCACTAGAGCACGAGCATTTGCGGGCTTCGTTGTTTGGAACACATATTTCTTGCTCTTCAGTCTGTAACAAGATAACTCTAACGTGTCTGGTGGAATAGGCGCAAATCGACGGTCGCACTACCTACTCGTGAGCGTAAGTTTTTTCCCCCGACCCGGCCTTATATTATCGGGGTGGCGTTCTTGAGCTTGAAGGGTAGGGCGTTGACGAGGCTCCAGGCCGCCATAGTAGCCGTCGTCGTTGTCGTAGTTGTAGTCGCCGCGGTCGCCTACTACTACACGACCCTCCCCGCCCCATCTCCTGCTC
>JAAOZJ010000113.1 GCA_011605835.1 Thermoproteota archaeon | reverse complement strand
GTCGGTAAAACGTAAAAGACCACTAAGTCAAAGAAGCGCTCTCGTGAGCTTCTTGGGCTTCCAAGGGTTGCTGGAATACTCACGCAATACCTGCTCGTAAAGTCTAAAGGTCTTCTCCCCCACGACATCCCAAGAGTAAAGCTCCTTCACTCTTTGGGCTCCATTCCTTCCCATCTCCTCAGCCATGCCTCGGTTCACTATCAAACGCTCTATCGCGTAACTCAATGCACGAACATCGCCTGGAGGCACCTTTAAACCGTTGAAGCCATCGACTACTATTTCAGAGAGGCCGCCAGTATCCGAGACCACAACAGGCTTGCCAACCGACATCGCCTCCAAGGCTACTATACCAAAGGGCTCGTAGAGGCTGGGGAAGACCGCTATGTCACACACTTCATAGAGCTCGTAGAGCTCTATGTCCTCCACGAAGCCCGTGAAGTAGAACTTGTGCCAGAGACCGCTCTTGTAGATCTTGTCCATGAGGTCCTTGCGCATGGGACCCTCGCCGACAAGCACGAATTTCACATCCTGCCTTCTTGATAGAAGAGATAAAGCGGCATCAACGAAAACATGAGGTCCTTTCTCGTATACCATCCTTCCAACGAAGAGCACTATCTTCTCCCAGTCATCGGCATACTTCCTCCTAATCTCGCGAACGTCGAACTGTAACTTCAGCTCAAAGGGGTTTATCCCGTTTGATATGACCGATATCTTGTCCTCGGGCACCCTTAAAAAGCGCATGAGCTCACCTTTCATGTAATGGCTACAGACTATCACTCTCCAGCTCTCGTAAGCTAACCACCACTCGACCTCGTGTATGTGCCTTTGGAGCTCCTCGTGAAGCACTCCGCGCCTTCTACCGTACTCGGTCGAGTGAATGGTGGTTATCAAGGGCTTTCTAAGGAGGTGTTTAAGGGTTATGCCGGCTGTGGCCGTGAGCCAGTCGTGGACGTGAATAAGCGATACGTCCTCTTCTTCGAGCGCTGCCTCGATCATGTTCAGGTTAAACTGATGAACCCAGGAGGCGAAGTCGCTGGATGTGAAGCCGTGGCCAGCGACCCTGACTATCTTCAAGTTCTTCTCCTGCTCGACCCTCGGGGTCTCGGGGTAGTCGAGCGTTATTACCGTCACCTCTACGCCTCGCTGGGCCAAAGCCTTCGAGAGCCAATAAACGTGACGAGCCAAGCCGCCCACGATCCTAGGTGGATACTCCCAGCTTAGCATCAAGACTTTCACGGACTCTCTAACACCTCCATCACTATAGATGCCATGTCCTTCGGACTCAGTGCCACCTTCGCCCTGTCGCTGGGTACTCTGTATTCTGCTAACACTCTCGCGTAGGCCTCCTCAGACCTGGCAACAACCAAATCGGAGTAGTGCAAGAAGCGCATCTCCAAACCACGAATGCTGAGGCTTAGCAAGCTCTTCTCGCTAGTCCTCATGCTCTCCACACTGTGAACGGAGGTCATTAAGGGTCTTTCCAAGAACTTCTTGGCCAAGGAGCCGAGGAGGGAGCCCGTCCACTCATAAGAGATTATCAACCTAACTCGGGAGGGGTCATAGCGCTCGTGGAATAGCTCGGACATGGCCCTAGCGAAGTCTCCTAGGGCCGATATCACGCTTGTGACTATGTTCACGTTACTCTTTATGGTTATGGCAACGTGCCTGTACGTGACGCCGCCCTCTCTGACGCTTGCATCGTCGTGCCATGGGTGCAGGACCACGACGTCGTATCCTCGATTTGCCAGCTCTCTAGAGTCCTCCCTGACCAGCGACCCAATCACGCCGTCTATGTGCCACGTGACCGCGAGTATCAATGGCTCGCACCGCAGATCGTCAGCTACTTATGGAAAGGACTGAGAGGACCCCCTTATAAGTGAGGTAGAAGCGCCCCCTATTCTCGTTCACGTATCCTAGGTCCTTGCAGTACCTCAGCGCGTCCTCGACCTGAGACTTCTCCAGCGGGCGTGCGTGACTAGCTATCTCATTGGCGTCGACGGCCCTATCGGCGCTCACGGCCGATAAGAAGTGCATTATTGACAATACTTTGTGGAGGAGCGACGCTATCTCCTCCTTCACATCGACCACCTCGCTAAGTACTCTATGTAGGGATCGCACCAGTGGCTCCAGTACTGAGCGTAGTTCTTAACTGGCACGGGGTTGCGCGAGCGCTCGCCGGACTCGTGCGGGTTTAAGCCCACCGGCAAGCTGAAGAGCTCGCTCACGTATCCAACTGCGCCTTCTGAGATCATGTGGTCTAGGTTGTTCACCAATACGCCGTAGGGGTCAAAACCCAAGCAGTTCATGACCTCTATCAAGTAGGGCGTGTCTCGAGGCCAGACCACGGGTCCGTGATACTCCAAGTCGCCTAAGTAGGGCCTCTCCTCAACTCTTCTTGTGAGTACGCCGAAGATTTCCCAGCTACTTCCCAGGCAGACCAGCTTCCTCTTCACGATCATCTCCTCGATCTGCTTCCAAGCCCTTGAGATCTCGTTTACACCATAGACCGAGTTCTTAAGGAGTGCGAGTGCCGCGACGCCAGCCGAGCTTGGGGTCCAGTCCCTCGCTCCAGTGGACGGCTCCACAGTCAGGGGTGGGAGGCGATCAGCTACGTAGAACCACTTTCTATAGCCCTCTACGAGCTCGTCCCTTAGCTCTTTGATCTCCTCGCCGCCCTTCAAGCCAGCCTCTCTCATGGCTTTGAGCAGGGCTTCGAGGCCCTCTATGAAGAGGGCGTTAACTTCGACTAAGGCGAAGAGGTCTTCTGGGGAGAACTTAGCTCTCCAGCTCCACGGCAACCTTAGGGGCCACTTAGCCCCCTCGACTTCATAGAGCACGTCAATCCAGGAGGAGTTGGCCTTCGAGAGCACTAGCCCGTTTCTGACCTTGCAACAGGAAAAGCCCTCCTCGCTCCTCAAGAGCTTGCAGGCAACCGAGGCGAGCCTCGAGGCCTCCTTGAGGAGCCTCCCGTCGTGGGTCAGCTCGTAGAGCTTTGCAGAGACGCTTATCAGCTGAGGGACTGCGCCGCTCACGAAGTCCCCCTTGTTCACGAAGACCCTGAGGCCTCGAAGGTCGTACGCCGTTGATATCAAGTCCCTCACAAGCCTGATTAGCCAGTCTGAGAGGCCCAAGACCTTGGCGTAGGTCAGCAGGTTCCACCTCAGGCCCTCGATCAGGTCCCTTGCCCAGACCCTTCTAAACCACATCGAGCCAGCTTCCGGGACCAAGATCGAGCCCGATGGTATGCCGAAGCTAAGCAACCTATCGACCCTGAGGACTATTGCGTCGACGACTTCGGGAGGGACCTTGTCCTTCGCCCTCTCGCTGAGCTCCTTGCGAAGCGCCTCCAGCTTATCCCTCGCCTTGTAATCGATCCTCTTGAACTTCAGCCTGCCCAGCGGGATCTCGATGCTTATCGAGCCGTTCTTTGAGGTCAGCGCCACCGGAGCGCTCACTCGGCGCACGTGCCTGACGAAGAAGACCTTGCCGTCCCGGATCGTCCGGAAGCCGTCGCCGAGCTTGTACACCCAGTCGAGCTCCAGGTTTATGTCAGCGACCGACGAGAAGCCCTTCACGAGTAACTTGGGCGGCATGCCCTCCGGCTCAACCCTCATCGCGTCGCCCTCCAAAGCAATCCTGAAGGAGGCCCTAGCACCAGACTCCATGTCGTAGAAGGCGAAGAGGGGGGCGAAGATCGACGGCCTAGAGGCCAGCACCATAACGAGGCAAGAGTTCTTCTTAGTCCTGACCGATACCTCGACCTCGTAGGGCCTGCCCTGCTCATCGACGTACGAGTAGCGAGCCGCGTCCCTCCCGACCACCACGCGCACGGGCTTGAGTTCCTGAGAGTCTAAGGGCTTGTAGTATACAGCGTCCAAGACCTTGTATATGGAGTCGCCTACGGGGCCAACCAACAGCCCCTGCCACGAGAAGTCCCTATTGCCACCGTGGAGCACCCCAACGGATGTGGGTATCGGGGCGTCGAAGCTCGACGTAGAGTACTCCACTAAGCCGTCCTTCAAGAGGACCTGCTTGTTCCTCGCGTAGTCCCAGTCGGGGTCCTCAGAGGTGTCGATTTCGCAGAGAGGCTCGAGGCTTCTCGAGAAGTAGATCTTAACCATTTCGCTCACGACAGGCATAATTTTGGCTTGACTAGGCTAATTAACTTTTGGGCCGGGTCAAGGCTTTGATTTCTCTAGGACTTTGATAACCCCCTTCAGGCACGAGCCCCTCTCCTTCTCGACGGCCTCTCTAATCGAATCGGCGAGATCACTCCAAAGCAACACTTCCCTAATCCACCTCTGCAGATGGCCGCTGATCAAGTGGGCCTCGGCTACCTCCTCGCCTAGCGATCTAAAGGCCTCTAGGACCTCGGCTAAGGAGTACGCCCTGTAGATCTCCCTTCCATTCCAAACGAACTTGAAGGCGTACTTCGGCGGCGTCCTGACCCTCCAAGCGTACCTCCTAACCCCCCTCAAGTACTCCTTCAACACCTCCTCGTAGAGCGGCAGTAGCGAGAGTACGTAGCTGGTGTAGGCCTCGAGCGGCTTTTTGAAGGGGCTGAAGTAGAGGTGCACCTCCCCCGACGGACCACCCTTCGACGACATGTAGTAGAAGTTGTCGCTTATGCCCATGTTCCTCCAGTGCCTCAAGTACTTGCCTCCCACGGCCTTCGCGTACATGCCGACTTCCTCGTATAGCTCCAAGGCCTTGAGCTGCAATTCAGAGCTTTTCCAAGGGCTCAAGTCCTTCTCCAAGTCGGCCCAGCTTATGCTGTTCCAAGGGGGTACGTCGTAGACGTCCACTGGCCTGTACCTCTCAACGGCTTCGCTTATCGTCATGGATTCCACGCCCTTGGCCCTGAGCTCTCGAGGCAACCACCTCAGGAACTCGAGTATGCCCGACTCCGGCCAATGGTGCTCGCCGAAGGTCTCGAAGTCCATGGCTATGAAGACTAGGTCGCCGGGGCTCGTCGCTATCCAGCTAGCGTACTTATCGGCCGTCAGGGGGTATTGGTCCCACGAGGGGTTGGAGAACCTAAAGGCGACGTCATCGCTTAACCTGTAGTTCCTCAACAATAACCTCAGGTCGCAACCGTAAGCCGAGTAGACATAGTTGGGGCTTCGCCACGCCAACACCCTCTCGACCCCCTCCGTCACAGAGGCCTTGAAGCCCATGCCCCAGAAGAGCCTCCCTATGTCGTTGTTGTAGATGAACTCCGTGGCCTCGGCGGTCTTAGCCCTGAAGCCGAAGATCTCCCAGAGCGCCCTCCTGCTTTCCTCGACCTGCTCCTTGAGCTCGTCCAAGCTCCACAGCAAGGGGGAGATGCTGTGGTAATATGTCTGCGCCACGAGCTCGACTGCCCCTGAGTCAACGATTCTGCGCAACGAATCTATGATGTCAGGGCAATACTTCAGCGCCTGCTCAATCCACACGCCGCTCATGCTTAGGGAGAACTTGAAGCCGCAGTTCTTGATGTTCTCCCAGAGTATCTGGAGGGCTGGCCTATAACACTTTGAAGCCGCTCTTTTAAAGACCTCCTCGTTTAGTTGCCAGTCGTATATGGAGTCGATCCCCTTGGATATGCGCTCGCTCAAGCGCAAAGCGCTGTAGGGTTTAAGCCTTATAGGCTGATGAATTTCAAACATGAAGACTACGCTTCTGCTCATGAGTTACCAGCTCTTAGACGTGGTAGAAAGCATTATATAAGTCCTTGGTGAGAGTGAAGAAAGATTATGAGCTTTGAGGAGTTGTCGCCGACATGCCTCTGAGATGCGAACGCGGGCAGGTAATAATCAGCATAACACCTGACTTGGCTTTAGACGTCGGCTACACCTACGCTGGCGGCCTAGGCGTGCTTGAAGGAGACAAGTTCTACGCCGCTTCGAAGCTCGGGCTACTTTACTTCGTCTTCTGCCTCCTCTACAGGAACGGGTACGTCGATTACATGTTCGACGGCGAGGACAACCCGATACCGCAACCCCAGCCGCAACCAAAGGAGTTCCTAGACAGGTTAAGGGCTTCTGACGAGATGAGAGTCAGCGTTAAGGGGGAGCTTGTGCGTGTCAAAGCCTTGGAGTACTCCGAAGGCACCGCCACGGCAGTGTTCTTCAGTGTCGAGGAACCGGAGTGGGCTACGAGGCTGACGGAGAGGCTTTACATAGAGAACAGCATCGAGGAGCGCTTCTACAAGTACACGCTCTTAGCTAGGGCCTCCGAG
Organism: Thermoproteota archaeon; assembly: GCA_011605835.1. Classification (GTDB taxonomy): domain Archaea; phylum Thermoproteota; class Methanomethylicia; order Nezhaarchaeales; family WYZ-LMO8; genus WYZ-LMO8. The sequence continues at coordinate 2,405 of JAAOZJ010000113.1, read as the reverse complement.
GCTTACATACGCCGTAACATACCCCTCGACTGCATAAACTACATAGACCTCCAGGAGGCCTACGCCGCGCTACTCCCGCTATTCCTGAGGATACCTGGCAAGTACAGGTTAGTAGTACACACTGCAGGTCTTTGGGGCCACCCGACGTTCCCTAGGGACCTCTTCAAGAGGGAGTACGGGTACGCTTTCATCGACCAAGACATAGTCCTGACAGAGCTAGGGCTTGCGGCCTCTAAACAGGCCTTCGCGGTCTCCGCCAAGCACCTCGACATATTGCTGAAGATATTTCCCCACCACTCTGAAAAGCTCACCTACATCACTAACGGCGTGAACTTAGACAAGTGGATGGATGTAGAGTTGAGGAGGATATATGAGGACCATGAGTTCACCTTCGATAAGTTCATAGACATAAGGTCAAGTCTCAAGGAAAGACTCATAGACTTCTTGAGGGGGTTCAAGGACGTAAACTACGATGGAAAGTTCATAGTAGCGTGGCCGAGGAGGATCGTGGCTTACAAGAGGCCCGACTTCCCCGTTAGGCTCATCACCGAGCTGAAGGACCTGCCCGTGGTTCTTGTGCTGAGCGGCAAGGCCCACCCGCAAGACGTTAAGGGACTTGAGTTCATGAAGTTGTTCAGGAGGCTGAGCAGAGAATACGAGAATGTCGTCTACATACCGAGTTACTCGAGGACGACGGCGAGAACGTTGTTAGCCGGAGCCGACTTGTTGCTCTTCACGCCGTTCTCCGGCTGGGAGGCGTGCGGCACTAGTTATATGAAGGCCGCGGTCAACGGTGTCCCCACTCTGTCCTCTAGGGACGGAGGGGCCTTGGAGTTCATAGTTGATGGCGTAAACGGCTGGTTCTTTGGAGAAGACATCAGGACCCTCGTAGACTACTACTCGCCCGAGGGCCTGAAGATCAGTGAAAGGGAGTACGCTCAGTTCCGCGATCAATTCTTGAAGATATACGAGCTGTATAGAAGCGATTCCGAGAGCTACTACAAGGTGGGGCTGAATGCTCTTAGGGCATTCGTGACGCGAGCGAGCATGGAGAGGGTTATGAAAGAGTACTATCCGGGACTCGTGAAGCCGATGGTTTAGCTGTTACAATAGGAAACACCTAAGCCCTTAGCTTTGAGGTGCATTCTGAAGATGATGGGGTTAGACGACCTTCTAGACATCACAGTCGGGCTGGGCGTCCTAGCGTTCTTGATAGCTGGGATGGTACTTCGGTCCAAGAGGCCGAAGACCCCCCTGTGGAGCCTCATGGCCTTCACGGCGTTCGTAGTTGTTATGGCAGGTCTCGTGCCCCTAGAGACCATAGCCGAGGCGATAGACATGGACGTCGTGCTCTTCCTGATAGGGATGTTCAGCATAGTGGCGGTGGCCGAGAGCTCCGGGCTCTTGGACTGGGTAGCCCACTTCGTGGTCTCGCGATTTAAGCGCACGCACTCCGTGCTCGTGTTTCTCTCGCTGACCATGGGCTTCCTCTCGGCGATTGCGGTAAACGACACCGTGGCCCTCATGGGGCCTCCGATAGTCTACTCGCTCGCGAGATCGATGGACATCGATCCTAGGCCAGCGTTCCTCTTACTAGCTTTTTCGATAACCATAGGGTCCACGACCACGCCCATAGGCAATCCGCAGAACATGCTTATAGCGATAAGCTCCGGGATGCGCGCCCCCTTCATAGATTTCGTGAAATACCTGATCGTGCCGACGGTGATTAATTTGGTCGTCACAGCTCTGATCGTGATAAAGTTCTACGGCGTAAAGAACGAGGTCCTCCAACGAATAGGCGAGAGGAGGTACATAAACAATGCCAGAGACGCCATCGTAGCATTCACGTTGCTCGTCGCCGTCATAGGGTCCTTGGCCGCAAACGACCTAATGGCCTTGTCGGGGCTACCCCACGTGGAGCACAGAGGCTTCATACCATTCATAATTGCGGCTGGGGGCTACCTCTTGGTCTCAAACCCTCGAGACGTCCTGAGGAGGGTAGACTGGGGCACAATAGTGTTCTTCATGGCCATGTTCATAACGATGGAGGGTGTTTGGAAAAGCGGGGTCTTAAACCCCTTGCTCAGCTCCTTAATGCCTCACAAGAATGCATGGCCCTTAGACTACTTCGGAATATTGCTCTGCTCGTTACTCATGAGCCAGTTACTGAGCAACGTCCCCTTCACTAAACTCTTCTTGGACTACATGAAGTCGCTCGGCTACTCCCCCTCAGATGTAGACTCGTGGGTTACCCTCGCGATGGCGTCGACCATAGCTGGTAACCTCACGATTTTGGGTGCGGCCTCGAACGTCATAATCCTCGAGGTGTTGGAGGCGCGTTATGGTAGGACCATCTCGTTCACCGAGTTCCTAAAAGTGGGGGTTGTGGTGACTGCCGTGAACAT
>JAAOZJ010000095.1 GCA_011605835.1 Thermoproteota archaeon | reverse complement strand
GAGGAGGTCGGGGCGGTCATAAGGGCCCTTGCTAGAGGGTGCCTACTTGCCGGGATTAGCCCTTCAAAAATGGTCGCCCCTCTCTCGAGGGAGCGCTCCAACTTGCCCGAGCACTTGAAGAAGTACTCGAAGCTCGACAAAGTCTCCTTTGATGGAGCGGTCGCTGGTTGCTTACCACCTAAGAGCAGGGGGGAGATCATGGCAAATGAAATGGAGGCTGAGCTCTCGACTGCTGGTGTGAAAGTGGGCGCCAAGTGGACTGACGTCGACTGTAGAAACCCCTTGGTCTCGATGGACTTTGGGACGACGTTTAAGGGAAGGGTTACCAACGACGAGCTGCCTTACGCCAAGACCGTAGGGAGCATGTGCGGTCTCTCAGGAGCTATATGCGATGCCTTGGTCCAAGGCGCTCAAGTAGCGTCGTCGGCCCTAGAGCTATCCGAGTCCCTTAGTCCAAGGGATGTCAAGAAGGTCGACGAGCTCGAAGAACTGGCTTACGAAGTTCACAAGTACATAGACGTGAGGAAGGTCCCTCCGTCCGCGACGCGTGTGGGAACTGTCCCGGTCAATGCTAGGTCGGCCTACGAGCGAGGGATCCTGCTCATTGGATGTGATGCGGGGGATAACGGGAGCTACTTGCCTAACCTAAGGTCGCTAGGCCAAGAGCTCTACACTCAGTACGGGGCTGGAACTCTGCTTGCGGTGCTCGACTACGTCTCAGCACTCATCGTTAGGAGGGTCCTAGAGATATTGATGGGCGAGGGGGTCGTTGACGAGAAGTACGCGATAGGGATAACGGGGCGGGCCGGGATAACGGGCTTAAAGCCCTACCTAATTCTCAAGCAGATAGACGAACTGGGCCTGTTCAAGGACGACGTAAATCGGAGGGTCGTATTCGTCGAGGATGGCTTGGCCCTCGGCGCTAACGTGATGGCGAGGTGCATGCACTCCTTGGGCACCCCCAACAACCCGCTGGGCGGCAACAGGGGCATGGCCTGCATACTGAGCCTACGAGCGAGTTTCAGAGGCCGGAAGAGCTTAAGTGGATAAGGTCGTATGACGTTGAGTGAGAAATGAAGATGGGCGAGAGGGGACGCCAGCATTGCAATGCTTGCTATAGGGCTTTGAGCACGAACTTTAGTATCAACGTTATCAGCGACCCCGTCAGGAAGCCGTAGAGGAAGCCTATGTGGCTTCCCAACTTCAGGCCCTCTTCTTGAGCGATCTCGCTGAGGACGGAGTCTATTTTCTTGTCTATCTCGTCGATTTTCGAATAGAGCTCGGAGATCTCCGGCGGTACTATGACCATTGGGGCCCACGTTTCCTCTCGACCCTTCGTAGACATGATTCCACCCAATTTAGTGGATTGGCATAGCCATCAGAATCACCACTAATATCGCAATAGATAGGGCCATCCCTATCACAAAGCCTCTGACGAAGCCCGCGTAAAAGCCTGCCATAAATCTACTCCTCTTCTCTACGATCTCAATTTTCGTCTTTACGTCGCTGATTCGTGACTCAACATAAGCCACTTCGGCCGTGCGGATCTCTTTCAGCTTGAGCTTAGACACCTGTCGCCCCCCTAGCGGAAGACTATAAGTGCCAAAAGGCCTAGGAAGAGCGCTAGCACCACGCCCGTCATCACCCCCCACGCTTTCGTAACGCTCGTAGTGGTCTTGAGCTGTGACTTCTTTATGAGTTGCAGCTCGAATCTTATATCATCAATCAACGCTGAGAGGACCGTCATTGATGGCAGGATCGAGGGGGTTAATGGCGGCACGGGCATCGCAGCTTCTTCAACCCTTCTTCTTTCGAGCTCCGTGACGAGCGGGGGTTCGGGGTAAGCCCCTGGGTCCTGAGCCGCTAGCTCTTCGACCTTAGCCCTTATCTGGTCCACGTCTTCCACTCCGATCATGTCCACGCATCGTACTTGTCTTCGAAATCGCTCGACGGCTTCGAGCGTCAGATGCTCTATGTAAGGTATCGCTCCAGGCGCGCCTCTTATCCTCTTAGTCGAGGGGTCTATGCCGTTCTGATACAGGGCCTTTAACGTTCCACCAGGAACATGCCCGACCACCTCAGCACCGCATATCAGCAAGAACCTGATGTTGGGGTTCGACACCACGTTGAGCACTATCCTCTCTACTCCTACGTTCTCGGTCTTACAGGGCCCTACTATAGCCACTTGAGGTAGCTTTGCTAGAGCTTGGCATATGTCCTCAGATGCTAGCGTGCATATCGCTATGCAACCCTTGGGATCGCCAACAACGTAACTTCCAGCAATCATCGGCCAAGAAGGTGCTGGCTCGACCTTCACCCTCCCCTTTTGAGCTACCGACATCATTTCAGCCTTCCTTTACGTTAAAGGTCCGAAGATGTTCGCCAAGGCTTTGACGACCTCAGAGCGTGAGAGGACATGGCACACCAACGCGCCCAAGCAGAGGAGCGCTAGACCTATGAGGAAGCCTATGGCCGTGTATTTGAGGAAGAGCCATCTCAAGAGTGCCCTTTCTTCTTGACGACCCGGTTCCAATGCTATAGCCCTTTCTGGTTTGAGGAGATTCGGGAGCTCGTCGACCATAGCTTCGAGCTCGGATACCTTCTTCTCGAGGGGCGCTATGTCGAGAACGGCTATGTCACTTCTTGCCTCGCCCACTACCTTGTTTTCGGCATCGAGTATTATGTTGAAGTCGGGTGAAATTATTATGGTCGACAAACGCTCGCGACCTCCACCCTTCTTAAAGAGGCTAGCTAAATTAACACAGCTCGCGTGATCGTCCACGCGTCTATTCGTTATCTCTTAGCTTTTAGGTATTTAAAAAGTGAGTCTAGCCTTCCTCGACCTCCCTGACCGAGTTCGCTACACGGTCGCTTACACTTCGATCGCTTCGGTCACAGAGTTTGAAAAAGAGAAAGAGGGGCCTGATGGGTCGAAGCGTCAGGGAGGGCTTAACACTATTATCTTCGGCTGGCTTGGTAGAGCTTCTTTCGAGACGCTGTAGACGCTTGAGGGTATGCGCTCAACGTTCCCCTTACCAGCTACGAACGCCTCGACCCCAGCTATCGGCAGGTTGAGCCCAGGGACCTTGAAGTGCATTGGTATCGTCAGCCTCGGCGATAGCATCTCCACCACCTTCTCGGCCTGTCTCGCGTCGATCGTGAAGGTGCCGCCCACGGGTACCATGAGGACGTCGACGGGCCTGAGGGAGCGGGCCTGGTCCTCGCTCAACGCGTGGCCCAGGTCGCCTAGGTGGCAGAACCTCACGCCCTCAACCTCGAAGAGGTAGACGGTGTTCGGTCCTCGTTTTGCTCCTCGAGACTCATCGTGGTACGTCGGCACTCCGGTAATCTTCACGCCCCTGACTTCGTAGCTCCCCGGCTTGTCTATTACAACGGTGCCGTCCTTCTTGACGTAGAGAAGCCCATCGGCGTGGTCGAAGTGCTTGTGAGATATCAAGACGATGTCAGCTTTGGCGGACGGCGGCTTCAGCCCGATGGATCTGCCGTCGTGGGGATCGGTCACTATGGTCACGCCATCTTTGATCTCGAAGCAAGCGTGTCCATGCCACTTTATCGTTATGGGCATACTCTTCCGTGAATGAAAGGGTGAAGGGGCCTATTAGCGTTAACGCTTGATGGCCGTGGCCACGACGTTCATCCACTTCCTTCGGCCAATGGTCATGAGTCTCAGCTCCTTGATCTCGAGACCCTCGGCGCTTAGCAAGTTCCTCAGCTCCCTTAAAGTGAAGAGATGGTAGAACCTCTTGTAGACCTTGTCCCTTGACCTCCACGGCACATACACGTCGCCGAATTCGAACGTCGAACGCGTCAACCTCATGAACATGCCCTTCACCAAAGCGAGCAACAACCTCTTCTGCCATCTGTACCAAGTCGTTATCATGCACAGCCCGCCGCTTCTCAAGGCCCTCACCATCTCGCTTACGGCCCTACGCCTCAGCCCCTCTGTGGGTATGTGGTGGAGGACCGCTATACACGTCACGATGTCGAAGCTCGCCCGCCTAAATGGCAAGAAGAGGGCATCGCCCACAACGAGCATAGCCCTGTGAGCAAGCCCCGACTTCCTCACTCTGCCCTCGGCCATCTTGACGAGCCTCTTCGACAAGTCCATCCCCACGACCAAGGACGTCCTTCTCGCCAACTCTACCGTGTGCCTTCCGTTTCCGCATCCCACGTCCAAGACTGACTTGCCCGACACGTCGCTTAGAAGTCGGAGCACATCGGTCCAAGGGGACCTCCTCGTGCTGGAGAAGCCTTCGGCTATCGCCTCGTAGGTCTCTACGACCCTCTTGACGTGCTCTCGCGCCCTCTTCTCGACCCCGTCCATCGAGTTCCAATCTTTTGTAAGTGAGAAGAGCTAAAAACGTGATCGTAGTAAGCATTTCGGTGCTCGGCGATGACTAACATCAGGCTAACGTCGAGTCAGAGAGAGCTGGCGGTCAGGATAGCTGGCGAGATAGTGTTCTCGGAGGACGTCGGGCAAGCCTTAAGGAGCTGGCGCCAGAGGTTCATGGTTTCCACGACAGAGCTGGCCCATTACCTGAACATATCCCCCTCAGTTATATCCGACTACGAGAGCGGGAGGCGCAAGTCCCCCGGGATAGGCTTTGTGAGGAAGGTGGTCTCGGCCCTCATCAAGATAGACGAGGAGAGGGGCGGGAGGATAACGGAGCCCTTGAAGAGGCTCTACACAGGCTCCGAGGCGCTACGAGAGGCCATCATAGACATAAGGGACTTCGTGGAGCCCATAAGTGTCGGGGAGTTCTGCGAGAAGATAAAGGCTGAGCTCGTCGTGGGCGAGGAGGCCGAGTTCAAGCCACTCCTCGGCTACACGGTCGTCGACAGCATAAAGCTCGTCTTGGAGGTCCCCTCGAGCGACTACTTGAAGCTGTATGGCTCGACATCTCAAAGGGCCGCGATATTCGTGAGGGTCAGCACGGGGAGGTCGCCCCTCGTAGCGCTCAAGGCGATGCAAGCGGGCCTAGGGAGCTTGAAGCCTGGCCTCATAGTCCTCCACGGAGCTAAAGCCGTGGACAAGCTAGCCGCCATAATAGCGAAAAACGAGGGCGTCCCGCTGGCCCTCTCCAAGGCTCCCACGCAGCAAGAGCTTCTTAGCATGCTCAAGTCCGTGAGGCCTGGAGAAGCGCTACTGCCACCCATTTGACGG
>JAAOZJ010000096.1 GCA_011605835.1 Thermoproteota archaeon | reverse complement strand
TTACATCACTCTCCGTGACGAAGGTCGCTAGAGCTATCTCCTCGTAGCTGGCTTCCTTGGCCAGCTTTAGAGGAATCCCGTAACCGCTCGAGGCGACTATGGCATCGACGTGGTACTTCTCGTCGATTTCCCTCAAGCGCTTCACGACCATGTGCGGGTCCCTTACCATCTCTTCCCTCGGGATCGCTTCGTCGACGAAGACCTCGCCTGTCTCGTCGTCGAAGCCGAAGATGTCGTAGCTCTTGGTGCCGCTGTCCGTGCCGACTGCCCTAACCAAGCTCCACCACCTCTAGCCCTCTGTTCCTGCCTTTGGCGATGAACACGTCCCCTCCTCCGTGATCGCTGAGGAGCCTTTTGAGCTCATCGACCAGCTTCAGGGCCCTGTCCTCTCTATCTAGTATGCCGTAAAACGCCGGGCCCCACGACGACTGGCAGGCGCCGTACGCGTACTTGAGCATTAACTCGATGCCCTTATCGACTATCGGATCGCAATAGATTCCGCCTTGGTACTTCTGCCAAACCATCCCCAACCTCCTGTTGAACTCCGTCAGCGCCTCGCCGAAGCCCACTACATCTCTCTCGACGAAGCTGGGTATGATCTTCATCAGCACGAGCCTTGACAAGTAGGACGCTTCTTCGTCGCTCATGGACACTTCTCGCAGGATCGCCTCCTCTTTGCTGGCGCGGAGCTCCGCGATCCTCCTTCGAGGAGCCTCGGGCACGGCGACGACGAAGAGCCAGTCACCCGGTATGTCGCCCCTAAAGACTAGTGGGGGCACGGACCTCTCCACGAGGTCCTTCCTGAAGCCGCCCTCGACTATGAAGCCTCCGAGCTTGCAAGCGTAGAGCCCGAGGGCTGTCACGAGCCCCCTCCTGATGAGTAGGGCCACGTCCTCGACGTCACGTCTAAGCCCATGCACCTTCACAGCGCCGAGCCCTATGGCTAGGCCTAGAGTTGTGACGTACCCCAAGCCAGCGTACTCGGGAAAGCGCTCCCTGACTATGATCCTAAGGCCCTCGATGCCAAGGCCTCTCGCGATCGCCCTCGCGAATCGCTCTGCGAAGGGGTCATTAGCCTCGATCGCGTCAGACTCCTCCACCTCGACGACGAGCCTTGGGCGATCGATCGTGAAGCCCACAGTACCGTACAGCCTGCCCAAGCTACCGTTTAGATCCATGTTGCCCGCATGAACGTGGGCTGGAGCGATTACTCGTACGCGTTTCATGGCAGGAGCCCTCGCATAAGACCTTTCAAGGCCTTCGACATGTCATCGAGCTAAGAGGTTGAAGTCGATAAGAGGATAAGCTTTTCGATCTTGCTGTGACGAAAGAGAAACTGCGCGCATTACTGAACGTCTTCAGCTAGCTCTTGTCATTACAATTGCGCAGGAAAAACATGGCTCTGCGAATATGCCTCAACGAGTCATCGGGTTAAAGGCCTTGACGGCGAAAACTTGATTTTTAACAATACACAGTTTTAACAGTTTTACTTTTTTATGGTTTCATAATATAGTAAACGTAGTGGGCTATATGAATGTGGAGCTCAACGCCGAGCAACGTCTTGAACTCGCTCTTAGATACTTGAGGGAGGGCAAGGCGTTGGCCGAAAAGGACCCCATTCAGGCCAGCGAGAAGTTGTATAAGGCTGCTGAAGAGGTCGTGAAGTCCCTCACGACGTACTTCAACTTCAGTGACATAATTAAGAGGGTCGACGAGAGGGGTAGGTGGACGGCTACGGAGCTCGAGAAAGCCGTTTTGAGGATATCCGAGAAGCTGGGGGATTGGTTTTTCGACTGGTGGGACAAGGCGTGGGCCCTACATGTCTGAGGCTTCCACGAGGCCAAGTTCGACTCCGAGGACGTGAAGAAGAGGTTGCCAGCTTTGGAGAAAACGGTCCTAGAGGCCCAGGAAATCGTCGGGGGACGATGACGTTACCCCCGGCTACTTAAAGCGCTCAACCCCCGCCTAGATAATATTACGCATCTGTAGCTCACGAGTTTGCGGGAAATCTCACGCTCACTAGCTGCCTTTTAGTAAAAAGGCTGGTCACCTTAAGTATAAGGCAGTTGTGCGATCACTACGACTGGGACTGAAACTAGACGAGGTAGAGCGATGGAAAATCAGGGAGTGGAGAAGTAGTGCAACATTTATATATGTAACAGTGTTAGCTATACGTGACCGGGATGTGCGGGCCAGGAGATTGTGGGTGCTGGCACGAGTACCCGGAAAGGGGGTGGATACAGTTCTTGATCATGCGCATACTTTACGAAAGACCGATGCACGGCTACCAGCTCCTGAAAGAGATTGAGGAAAGGAGCTGTGGATGTCACAAGCTCGAGCCCGGCGCTATTTACACGCTCCTGCGAAGGATGGAGATGCGCGGCTTGGTGGAGTCGAGATGGGAGAAGGTCGAAGGCGGGCCCGAGAGGCGAGTCTATAGGTTGACGAGCAAGGGCGTCGAAGCCCTGAGGATGGGGTTGCAGTCCATAGTCAAGCGCAGAAGGTTGTTTGATGACCTCGTGAGCTTCTACTACGAAAAGTTCGAGGGGGCCGCGAGAGAAGGGGGTGGAGAGAAGGATGTGTAGGTGTTGTTGGGGGCCGAGATGGCATCCCTCGTGTCCATGTTCGTGGTTTAGGGCCGAGTGCGTAGGGCCTCCATGGCTGATGGACGTAGAGGAGGAAATAAAGATACTGGAGGAGTACAAGGAGGCCCTGACGAAGGAGCTGGAGAGGGTCAATAAGCGGCTGGAGGCTCTGAAGCGCTAGACCAACAGGAGGCCCTCATGAGTGGGACGTGCGATAGTGGTCCGGGAGCTGACGAAGCGCTACGGAAACGTGACTGCTGTAGACCGCATAAGCTTCGAGGTCGAGAAGGGCGAGGTCTTTGGCTTCTTGGGGCCAAACGGGGCCGGGAAGACTACGACCATCAGGATATTAACTGGGTTGATAAAGCCCGACGGCGGCAAGGCCTTCGTTGCCGGCTACGACGTCTTGGAGAACCCCATCGAGGTGAAGCAACACATAGGGGTCGTACCTGAGGTCTCGAACGCCTACGTGGACCTCACGGCTTGGGAGAACCTGCTCTTGGTGGGCAGGCTTTGCGGCGTGCCCTCGCAAGAGCTTAAGGAGAACGCGATAAAGCTTCTAAAGGAGTTCGGGCTGTACGAGGTCAAGGACAAGATAGTCAGGGCCTTTTCCAAGGGGATGAAGCAGAGGCTTCTGCTGTGCATGGCCTTGATCAACGACCCTGAGGTGCTCTTCCTCGACGAGCCGACGTCCGGGCTTGACGTCGAAAGCGCGAGGCTTCTAAGGGAAAAGATAGTTGAGTATAACAAAAGCGGGAAGACCATATTCCTGTCGACTCACAACATGGAAGAAGCGAACCAGCTGTGCCATAGGGTCGCCGTGATAAACCACGGCCGAATAGCCGCCATAGACACCCCTGAAAACCTCAGGGCCCAAAGCGCTGAGCTCCAATACGTCGAAGCGGCTTTCGACAAGGTAGCGGACTTGCGGAAGCTCTCGGAAAACCCAAACGTCGTCAAGGTTCTGAGCGTGGGCAACAAGGTGCGAGTGTATACCGCCGACCCTCACACGGTGGTGGAGTTCTTGGTGGAGTTCGCCAAGAGAAATGGCCTGAGAATCTTGACCTTGAACACCATGATGCCATCTCTAGAGGACGTGTTCCTGAAGCTCGTGAAGGGGAGGGAGGCCGTCATTCGATGAGCAGGCTCGTGGAACAGCTCAAGCGCTCCCTCGCCGTGGCCGAGAAGAACATCAAGATTTACTACTTAAAGGGGCCCGTTATAGTCTTCGGACTCGTCTTTCCGCTCTTCCTGGCTCTAGCGTACGTCATCGGGCGAAACATAGCGCTCGAGGAGTTC
>JAAOZJ010000141.1 GCA_011605835.1 Thermoproteota archaeon | reverse complement strand
TTGCTGACCCTCACGATGTGCACCCGATAGCCTAAGTCGTTGAGAGCCCCCTTCGTCGCCTCGCCCTCCGGATCGAAGAAGCCTGGCTTGAGCTTCACCTCGGCCCTGGCCTTGAACTTCACGCTCCTCACCCTAGGGGTCCTCGATCGAACAATAAGAGGCTAATGGGCCCGCCCGGACTCGAACCGGGGACCACCCGCGCTCTGAGCTTAGGCTCGTCAGGCGGGTATCCTAACCAACTAGACGACGGGCCCATTCAGCCAGAGGAGATAGCTTCTAGACGCTTAAAAGAGTTTTCACTTCAAGCTCGAAGGTAATACCCACGCTTTTGAGGTTCCTCTAGTAGAGGTCTACGCGGGTCGAGAGCTATTGAAAGCGCTCGTACAATGCTTCGTGTACGTCGGCAAAATCGGCGACAAGTACATCGCGGTCTTGATAGACGAGAAGGAGAGGGTCGTCTCCCTGAGCTTGCCGAGAGGAAGCGAGGGCGTAGCGGTTGATGAGGCAAAGTCCCTCGCCCCCATCGAATTAAGCTTCAAATTCAGATCGGAGATGGATCCCTTCATAAGGAGGGTGGGGAGAGAGGTCGTGGAGTTCATCATGTCGTACCTCAAAGGCGAGGAGCCGAAGCTCACGTTCAAGTTGAACTCGGACGGATTGTCGAGCTTCACGAGGAAGGTGTTGTCGGTCGTCAGCTCAATACCTCGAGGCTTCGTTACCTGTTACGGTTGCGTGGCCAAGGTCGTCGGAAATCAGAAGGCGAGCAGGGCCGTCGGGAACGCTCTGGCTAGGAACCCTTGGCCCATAATAATTCCTTGCCACAGGGTGGTCAGAGGCGACCTCACGCTGGGGGGCTACAGAGGAGGACTCGAGTTAAAGAGAAAGCTGTTAAGGATCGAGGGCGTAGCGGTGACTCCTACTGGTAGGGTACTGCCCGCGCATTTCCTGAGGACTGAGCTGTTGAGCGAGCTGAGCCAAGGCTCTCGGAAAGCCTTTTAATCCTAGGCCCTCGAAGAACATGCGAATAGCCCTCTAGGCTGAGGTGATGACCGTGGACAAGCTGTTGATGATCCCCGGCCCGACGAACGTCCACCAAAGGGCCCTCGAGGCCATGTACAGACCTCTAACCGACCACAGGGGACCGGAGTTCGAATCACTCTATGCAGAGCTCCTCGAGAACTTGAAGTACTTTTTTCAGACCAAGAAGTGGGACGTGATACCCTTTACGGCGTCTGGCACGGGAGCTTTAGAGTGTATAGTTAGCAACACAATAGCCCCTCGCGATAAGGTGCTTGTCCCGCTCTACGGCAACTTCACCAACAGGATAAAGGAGATAGTCGAGGTCTACGGCGGGGAGGCGATAACCTTCAAGGTCCCCGAGAGGGAGGCCGTGACGGCGGAGCAAGTCGAGAGCGCTCTGAGGCGCGAGAAGGTGAAAATGGTCTTCCTGGTGTTTAACGAGACCTCCACAGGCGTTAAAGTCGTGGACTTGAAGGAGATAGCGAAGGTGGCTCATGAACACGGCGCACTGATAGCCGTGGACGCCGTGTCCGGGCTGGGTGGCGACGACCTTCCGGTCGAGGAGTGGAACATAGATCTCTGCGCCTCCGCGAGCCAGAAGTGCCTAGCCGCCCCTCCTGGCGTCTCCATGGTCTCCGTGAGCGACAGGGCTTGGGAGGTGATAAACTCGATGAAAGCTAGAAGCCACTACTTCGACCTGAAGCTGTACAAGAGGTTCTTCGTAGAGAGGCGCCAAACGCCCTTCACTCCAGCGGTCTCGATATTTTACGCCGTCAACGAGGCCCTGAAGGCCCTGAAGGAGGAGGGCTTGGAGAACAGGATCAGGAGGCACAAGATTTGCTCTGAGGCCTTCTACGCAGCCATCGAGGCAGTGGGGCTGAAATGCTACGCGAAGCCTAAGTTCAGGTCGAACACCACGATCGCTGTCGAGGTGCCAAGCGGTCTGAGAGAGGGAGACATAAGGAGAATAATGAGAGAGAGGTATGGGGTGTACATAGCGGGAGGCATGGCTGACCTGAGGGGCAAGATAATCAGGATCGGCAACATGGGCATAGTGGACAGGCAGATAGTCTTGAGGACCGTCAACTCCCTCGAGTGCACCCTCAAGGAGCTCGGGTGGGACTTCAAGATCGGCTCGGGGGTCGAGGCAGCTCTCAACGTCTTCTCCAAGTACTTAGGCATTTAGTAAAAGACGTCTTCGGGGCCTCTTATCCCGTGCTTCATAGCTATGTGACAGGCGCCCTCTACGCTGACGGCACAAGGCCCTACAGGGCTCGTCGGCGTGCAGACCTTGTTGTACAGCGGGCACTCCCACGGATATATGAGGCCCTTGAGGACGTCAGCACACCTACAGCCCCTCGGCATCTCCTCCTCGACCTCGATCTCCACGTCGAACCTCTTCAGGGCGTCGTGGTCCTCGAACTCTTTTCTCAGCCTCAGCTTTGACGACGGTACGATACCTATCCCTCTCCAGTCCCCGTCGCAGACCTCGAAGACCTCTTCCATGACCTTCTTCGCCTTCACGTTGCCCTCCCTCTTCACGCTCCTCCTGTACTCTATCTCGACGTCGCACCGCCTGTCCCTAAGTTGCTCTAAAAGCATCACCAACGATGCTAGGACGTCGAGGGGCTCGAAGCCCCCTATGACCATCGGCTTTCGATATCTCTTGGCTATGGGCTCGTAGGGCTCTGAACCTATGATCGTGGACACGTGGCCGGGGCATATGAAGCCTCCTATGGCTATGTCGCCGCTTTTGAGCAAGTGCTCCATGGCCGGCGGTATCAGCCTGTGGCTCACTATCAAGCTGAAGTTCTCCGGGACCCCCTTGATCAGCTCTACAGCCGTGGTGGGCGCCGTCGTCTCGAAGCCTATGGCGAAGTGCGCGACCTCGCGGCCAAGCTTCTTCGCAATGCTTATCGCGTCCGCCACGCTGTACACTATCCTGACGTCGGCGCCCTTGGCCTTGGCTTTCATGAGGGACGAGCCTTTAGCTGTCGGTACCCTAAACATATCGCCATACGTCGTCAGCGTCACCTTTTTGGAGAGGGCCAGCTCTATGGCCGCCTCTACCTCTGCGGCGCTTGTGACACACACAGGGCAACCAGGGCCAGCTCTAACCTCGAGACCCCTCGGCAACAGGCTTCTCAAGCCAAACCTAGATATCGTCCACTCGTGACTCGGCCGGGCCAGGCCCGTGTACCGCACACGTGCATTATTATCAATCGCTCCAACGAAAGTTCTTTGAAAAGCTCGTGTATCCTCCTCGACAATGCCCTCGCTATCCTCTCGTCCCTGAAAGGCTCCACAACTTCAGCCATAGATTGGCGTAGAGTTAGACCCAAAAATTAACTTAACCCCTACAGCTCTATAGAACTGTATGGCTAAGAGGGCCCTGGCCATCGGCGACTTCCACATACCGGAGAGAGCTGAC
>JAAOZJ010000068.1 GCA_011605835.1 Thermoproteota archaeon | reverse complement strand
TACCCCCAGGCGACGGAGGCCTCTCGGCCGGCCAAGCCGCGGTCGGCAGATTTAACCTCAAGGCTTAAATCGAGGGCGAGAAACAGGGAAAGACGTATGAGCGAGCCCAAGATCAGGGCAGTCCCCATAGAGATGCCCAAGGGGTCTAACGTCATAATAGGCCAAGCGCACTTCATAAAGACGGTCGAAGACCTTTACGAGGCCTTGGCCGGTTCGTCGCCTCACATAAAGTTTGGAGTGGCCTTCAACGAGGCCTCGGGCCCCCGACTAGTGAGGAAGGACGGCAACGACCCCGAGTTGATTGAAGCGGCGGTCAAGGCCGCGCTCAGCATAGGCGCTGGCCACCTCTTCGTGATATTCATAAGAGATGCCTACCCCATAAACGTGCTGAACGCCATAAAGATGGTGCCCGAGGTCTGCAGGATCTTCTGCGCGACCGCTAACCCCCTGCAGGTCATCGTGGTGGAAACGGACCAAGGAAGAGGAGTCATAGGGGTTGTAGATGGCTACACGGCCGTCGGCGTGGAGGACAAGGAGAAGGAAGAGGAGAGGAAGGTCTTCCTAAGGAAAATAGGCTATAAAAGGTGATAGCGGCTGCAGGACGTCGAGTCGCGCCGCCTGAACCAGTTTGAAACAGTATGCTTCTTGTGCGGCAAGGAGTCGTCGCTGGTGGTGAGCGAAATATGTTATGAGTTCCCAGGGTTCGGAAGCGTGTACCTCCTATCCGCCGTCTGCAGGAACTGTGGCTTCAAGCACACCGACGTCATGGAGGTGAACCCCCACCAAGACCCCCTGAGGATCACAGTGGTAGTCGAAGGGCCGGACGACGTGAACCACTTGGTAGTCCGCTCGAGCTACGCCACCATAAAGATGCCGGAGCTGGGAGTGACTATAACGCCCGGCCCCTACGCCCAAGGGGTCATATCGACGATAGAGGGCTTCCTTCACAGGGCCAAGGAGATAGTTGAGTTCTTGGCCTCCAACGAGCTAGACGAGGAGCAGATGATGAAGTGCTCCGAGACTCTCGACAAGCTGACAGCGGCGATAGAGGGCAGGCTGAAGTTCACCTTCATAATCGAGGACCCGAGCGGCCTGAGCACCGTAGTGCCTAAGTGTGGGAGTGCGACAAAGATAATAAGGGAGCCTCTGAGAGTTGAGGGTTGAGCCATGTCGAAGAGGGCCAAGACCAGATCCGCGAAGGCCAGCAGGTCTCGCGAGAGGAGGGCCGAGTTCACTCCGATAGCCGGAGCGGGCCTGATAAGGTTCTTCAGGGAGGAGACGGGAGGGGTCTCTCTACCTCCCTACGCGGTTATAGTCATCGCCGTGGCCTTAATAGCGTTGGTGTTGGCGCTCCCTGCGCTCCTGCCGATTTAAAAGGGATGCTTCATGCACATAAGGGAGTTTCAAAACCTCATCAGGGAGATGTATTGGCACAAAGACTTGCAACGGTCGGCCGAGGCCAACTTCATATATCTAGTGGAGGAGATAGGCGAGCTCGGTAGCGCTATAGTCAAGGGGGACAGGAAGTTGATGGAGGAGGAGCTAGCGGATGCCTTCGCTTGGCTCGTGACGGTCGCCAACGCCCTCTCGATAGACATAGAGGAGGCGGCGTTGAAGCGCTACGGAGGGAGTTGCCCTAAGTGTGGAGCGAACCCCTGCAGGTGCTCGAGCAAGTAGAACACTTACTTCTTGAGCTTGGACCTTAATTCAGAGGCCAAGATCCTCAAGTCCGTCTTCAAGAGCACGTTGCTCTCACTCGCGGCCAACCTCTCGAGCCTCTCGACGAAGTCATGAGCGTCACAGGCCTCCTTTAAGAGTCTCTCAACAACCTCTTCGACCTCTCTCCAACAAGCCAAGTAGGGCTTGCAGTCCACGAGGGCCTCCCTGACAACCTCCTCACCTTCCACGAACTCCGCCTCCGCAAAAAGCCTCGTTCTGAACTTGGCTTAGCGCCCAAAAAATGGTTGGCAAGAATAAGGGTTTTAACTTCACGTGCTACAAGAAGCCCCTCTTGGCCATGAGCTCGCCTATCAGTACTGAGTTGCCCGCAGCCCCCCTTACAACATTGTTGCCGAGGACCATGTACTTCAGCCAGCCGTCCTTGCCGTATCTGAGCCTTCCAACCACCACGCTCATGCCTTTGTGCACTTCTCTGTCGAGCCTGGGCTGAGGCCTGTCCTCCTCCTCTCTAACGATGATAGGCGAGGGCGGCGCCGTAGGTAGTTTGAGCTCTTGCGGGAGCCCTTTGAAGCTTCTTAAAGCGTCTTTGAGCTCTTCTAGATCCGCGTTTCTCTTCAACTTAACGAATACGCTCTCGAGGTGTCCATCGAGCACGCAGACCCTATTGCACGATGCCGAGATCGCTATGTCGGCGAACTTCACAGAGTCCTCAACCAGCTTTCCCAATATCTTTAGGCTCTCGGTTTGGATCTTCTCCTCCTCCCTGGCTATGAAGGGTATGACGTTGTCGATTATGGCCATGGATGCGACGCCCGAGAAGCCAGCCCCTGAAACCGCCTGCATGGTGGTTACGTGGACCGCCTCGACCCCCGCGTAGTCAACTATCGGCTTTAGCGTCAGCGTGAGTATTATCGTGCTACAGTTTGGATTGGTGACTATGAGGCCCTTCCAGCCTCTCTTCCTCCTCTGGACGTGAATCAGGTGGAGATGATCGGGGTTTATCTCGGGCACCACTAGCGGGACGTCGTTGAACATCCTCATCGCGCTGGCATTGCTCACTACGTTGAAGCCCTCTTTGGCGAACGCGGGCTCCAACTCCTTCGCCACCTCCGAAGGTAGAGCTGAGAAGACCAAGTCGACGTTGTAGCCGCACCTCCTAACGGCCTCAGGACTCGTCTCAAGTACCTCTAGGTCTCTGACCGCCTCGGGAAAGTAGGGCCCCAACACCCACCTAGTCGCCTCACGGTATTTCTTGCCGGCGCTCTTGCTGGAAGCCGTTAAAGCGACGATTTCAAAGAAAGGGTGGTCCGCCAACAACTCGACGAACCTCTGCCCGACTAGGCCCGTGGCGCCCAATACCACCACTTTGAGCTTGTCCACTTTAATCACCTACGAATGCGTCGTGCAGAGCTCTAACGGCCTTAATCGCGTCCTCCCTTTTGACCACGAGGGATATGTTCAGCTCCGAGGCCCCCTGAGCTATCATCCTGACGTTGACTCCCTTCTCGGCTACTGCGCTGAACACCTTGGCCGCGACTCCCGGCCTCCCCCTCATGCCTGAGCCGACGACCGCTATCACGCACACGTCACCCTCCCAAGCGACGTCGCAGTTCTTGGGGAGAACCTCTTTAAGCCCTTTTAATATCTCTGGCGCCTTCTCCTCTGGCACCACGATTGATATGTTAGTTTGCGAGGAGCTCTGGGAGACCATTATCGCGTTCGCGCCTACGTCATAGAGCGCCTTGAACACCTTGGTGATTACAAGCGGGGCCTCGTAGAGCTCCGCTCCGCTTACGGTTATGATCGCCACCCGAGGGATCATGGAGATAGCCTTGACTATCCCATCATTTGAGGCCTCGTGATGAACTATCGTGCCCGGGTTCTCGGGGTTGAAGAAGTTCTTCAC
Source organism: Thermoproteota archaeon (assembly GCA_011605835.1). Classification (GTDB taxonomy): domain Archaea; phylum Thermoproteota; class Methanomethylicia; order Nezhaarchaeales; family WYZ-LMO8; genus WYZ-LMO8. Next base: position 919 of record JAAOZJ010000068.1, on the reverse strand, counting down.
CCTCAGCGGTATGTGCTTCTCGATTAAGGGCTTCAGGGCCAGCGGATGTAGCACCTTTGCTCCGAAGTACGCTAACTCGGTGGCCTCCTCATAAGAGATCTTTGGTACAGGCTTTGCATTGGGCACTATCTTCGGGTCTGCGGTCATTATTCCTTCGACATCCTTCCATACCCACACTTCATCAAACTCCAGTGCTGCACCGATGATCGTGGCAGAGTAGTCAGAGCCCCCTCTGCCCAGCGTGGTCTCCACGCCCTCCACAGTTTGACCTATGAAGCCTGTCACTACCGGGACTATCCCCCTTTCTAGAAGCGGTACCAAGTTCTTCTTCAGCCTCTCCTCGCATAAGCTCATTATCGGATTTGCTCGACCGAAGTTGTCGTCGGTTATGATCCCTGCCTGACCGCCTGTGAGGTATTCAGCATTTATCCCCTCTGACATCAACGCCCTCCACACGATCCTAGTGGCCATTTTCTCGCCAAATGCCAGGACCCTGTCTCTAGTCCTTGGAGAGGCCTCCTTCAGATAGGAAATTATCCTTAGTGTGAAGTGGAGCTCTTGGGTCAAGCCTTCAATGTCTCGAATGGTCTCGTGCCTCAGCTCGTCGTCCTCGATGGCCTCTGAGCACGCTTGCACGTGCCTATCCCTCATCATTGCTATCGACTTCTCGATGCCATCAAGTTCTCCGGCTAGGGCATTATCTATGAGGCTTAGGAGCCCGTCGGTCACCCCTGCCATGGCCGACGTGACCAACACCACTTTGTCCCCCCTCTTCACATGCTCCCGCACTATGTCCACGATGCGCAAGATATTCGCCCCAGATGATGTGCAAACCCCGCCAAACTTCATCACGACCTTCACGTTGCTTCACCTCGTCTAACCCCTTCCTAGCGACCTCGCTATGGCGTGTAGCACTATG
>JAAOZJ010000086.1 GCA_011605835.1 Thermoproteota archaeon | reverse complement strand
GCTATTCATCGGCAGATTTCAGCCCTACCACTTAGGCCACTTGGCCGCAACCAAGTGGATACTCGAGCGCGAAGAAAAGCTCATCATAGGCATAGGCTCAGCTCAGTACAGCCACACCTTCGAGAACCCCTTCACGGCCGGCGAGAGGATAGAGATGATATTGGCAACGCTTGAGGAAGAGGGCTTGGTGGGCAGGTGCATAATAGTTCCGATACCAGACGTAGGACAGCATGCCATTTGGGTCCAGCTCGTGAAGCAGTACTGTCCCCCCTTTTCGCGGGTCTACTCGAACTCACCCCTGGTCAGGAGGCTCTTCGTAGAGGCGGGCATCGAGGTCAGGGGGATACCGTTCTTCGAACGCGACAAATACGACGCCACCTACATCAGGAGGCTTATGATCGAGGGAGGCGAGTGGGAGAAGTACGTCCCGAGGCCCGTGGTGAGCGTGATAAAAAGGATAGGAGGGGTTGAGAGGTTGAGGGAAGTAGTTACTAGGAGCGATAAACAGGGTCATCAGTAACTGATTGCGAAATCATCTGAGTTGTCAGCAACGTCACTCGATGCTTATGTTCTCTGGTGGAAAGCCCATGTTTATCAGCATCTCTCTAGCCTTGTGTCTGTGATCACCTTGTAGCTCTATCTTCCCGTTTTTCGCCGTCCCCCCGCAAGCGCAGGCGGCCTTGAGCTTGCCGGCTATGCTCTTGAGGTCGCAGCTCTTCTCGTCTATGCCCTCTATAACCGTGACCTCTCGGCCCCACTTGCGCTTCTCGAGGTATATCCTAATAATTTGTTGTTCACGACCAATAGCTTCACAGACGCAGAGATCTCTTGGTAGCCCACATACGGGGCAGGTCTCGCTCATCAGCCTCTGTCAGCTCCTCCTAGGAGTCAAGGCTTGGGTGAGTTTATAAAAGTTATCCCGAAACACGGAGGCTAAAGCGCTACTTAAGGTGTTGAGGCCACGGACCTTACGCCTGGACTTGGGCTTAAAGGCGCGAACGGGTACCACGATGGGTCACCGTTCAGCGAGGGAGATGACCGACAAGTCCATTAGTACTTTGCAAGCCGAAACGCAGGCAGAGCCGTTGTCGCATGGAGGACAGACCTCTGCAATGTCGAAGCCCGATATCTCTCTGCCCCTAAGTAGCCAGAGCTCGTCTATTAGTTCTTGAAGAGTGAGGCCAAGGGGCTCCGGCGTCGAAACACCAGGCGCATAGGCAGGGTCCAGCACGTCTACGTCGACGCTGACGTACAGTGGATCAGACAACGTGCTAAGCACGTCATTAAACGCCCCCGCCCTCCTTTCCTTTACCTGCTTAAACGTCAAGAAAGTCAAGTCAAGCCTCTTCGCGTTTTCGAGCTCCTCTCTCGACGTAGCCCTCACGCCGACAACTGCGACAGCGCACGGAGGATCATCGAGTAGTCTTCGAAGCCACGTAGCATGGCTTAGCCTCTGGCCATAAGGGTATTCGTCCCTCAAATCCAAGTGAGCGTCGAAGACGATGAGTGACTTGGGGCAACAACCGCTTGTCGAGCCGAGGGTTAGCGTGTGCTCGCCGCCCACCACGCCCACCTTCTTCCCCCGTGACCTGAAGGTCCTCACCACCTCCCTAAGCCTCTTCAGGGTTGCCGCGGTGTCCCCGTGGACCGCTACCAAGTCGCCAGCGTCGGCTATCTTAGCCTCTGTTATCTCGATCCCTAACTCCCACACGTAGCCCTCGATGGCAGACGAGTACGCCCTCAACGCCTGAGGAGCGTAGCGAGAGCCTACTCTGAAGCTAGAGGTGGAGTCGTACGGGAAGCCGAGCAACACCAAGTCGGCCTCGTCGACGTCTCTCTCGAGCTCAAAGAACCTGTAGGGGGTCTTGAGCACGTAGAGGTCTATTGCGCTCACGCCCAACGGCCTCCAAACCGTTTTTAAGCCTTCGAGTTAAAGCTGTTTTCTAAAGGCCCTACTTAAAGGTGTAGTCGATGATCGTTGGCGGGAAGGCCACTAAGAGGAGCAGGTTCGGTCAAGATATAAACGAGCAGATCGCGAAGACTCTCGAGGCCACGAAGCTCGTCTCGCAATCCGGTTTGAGGGTCCACGTGATAGACGCCGAGTGGAGGGTCAACGACGTGAGCCCGAGCGAGTTGGAGCAGATGCTAGGACTTTACCCCAACATCAAGACCATCGTGACCTTGGCCGCGAGGCGGCGAGATGTAGATCAGCTGCTGAGCCTCTACCTCCCAGTCATCGAGGAGTTCGGGAACGCGGGGCTCTGCGTAGTGGCTGGGAACAGGTCCTACTTGGATGGTGACGAGGCTTTGCAAAGCGCGTACAAGTCCGTCAAGAGGGTCTTAGAGCAGGTGCGCGGAAGGGTTGCGAGGGTACTCGTCGGCGTCGAGGGCATAGAAAAGGGCTTAAACGAGCTCCTGAGCTCCCACCCCGACGTAACGCCGTTATTCCTCTACGACGAGGAGAAGCTCGACGTTATCGAAGAGTGCTCGACTCAGGGGTTCGAGGGAGCTGTCTACGTGCCCTACGCCATCGATAAGCCTCATGCGGACGTGATAAGAGCGCTGGCCGACTACGCTCTGAGGAGAAAGTGGTTGAGAAAGAGGTTGCTCGACATGGGGTTCGAGGTCCCTCAGACCCTCGCGACCGCAAGGGCGTCGCCCAAGCTGATAGAGGTGATCGGGGAGGCCGTCTCAAGGTTGAGCATATGCGGTCCGATGGACGAGGTCGTGAAGAGTATAAGGAGGTTAAGGGGCTATGGCGTTACGATGGTGGTCGGCCTGCCGATCTTCGAGGAGCCTGGGCAAGTCCTCGCGTTCGGCGAGTGCATAAAAAGAGCTTAGGACTAGAATGGGATTAGAACATGTAGGGGAGCCTGCGTCCCTCCTCCTTCCTCTCCGTCTTTTCGAAGAGTATCTTCGGCAACTTGCCCTCGTCTATGAGCTTTGAGAGCAAGTCGACGAACTCGCTCGTGTGCTTTATGTCGAACTCCATCAGCATGAACATGATCTCGTACAGCTTCTCCTGAACCTCCTTGGCCATCTCGGGAGGCATGAGGCCTATAACCATGGGGTTCTGGAGCCAGCTGTCGAAGCCCCTTATGGTCCTGGCTATGTGGTAGCAGGCGTTCCGTGAGGCCAATATTAACATCAGCCTATCAGCACCCTCTAGCTCCTTCAGGGACTCCTTGGCCCCTTCGAGTGCCTTCTTCTGGCTCTCGACCCACTCCGTCAAGCTCTTAAGGAAGGCCCTATCAGGTTGGTACATCAATCCGCAACCCTCAAAGAGGAGTGAGGGGGGATGCTTTTTAATCTGCCTCTCCTTC
>JAAOZJ010000007.1 GCA_011605835.1 Thermoproteota archaeon | reverse complement strand
AGATGTGTATAAGAGACAGGAGGTGAGGAACTCCAAGATCGAGGGGAGGGTCGAGGTCGGCAGGGGGGCCAAGATAGTCAACAGCGTTGTCAGGGGGCCCTCGATAATAGGGGAGGGCTGCGTGATAGAGAGCTCGTACGTGGGGCCCTACACGAGCGTGGGGAGGGGCTCGAAGATAGTCAACAGCTCCGTCGAGTACTGCGTGATCCTCGAGAACGCCTCGATAATCGGCGTGGAGAGGCTGGAGGAGAGCTTGATAGGGAGGAACGCTAAGGTCGTCAAGGGCGAGGGCAACAGGAGGTTCGTGAAGCTCAATATCGGGGACTACTCCGAAGTCGTGCTTTGAAGGTTATGGAGCGCGCTCGAAGCATGAGGATAAGGCTCACCAAGCATGCCCTGTCTAGGATGAAGGAGTACGATATTCTAGAGAGCGAGGTTCTAACCGCCATTACAACCGAAAGCCTCGCCCTTTAGGACGGGATGGAAAAAGCTATAAAAGCATTGAGAGGGGCACTGATGCTAGGGGGTTTCCGACATTTCATTAAGTGAAACGCATGAAAGTAAGCTCGCAGAGAAAATTAAGACACCTAGAATTGGACATATTGTGGCAAAGAAGAGGCCAAGGATTGGACATATCGTGGCAAGGGGTCAGGGGAAGCTCTAAAAATGGGCGTAAGAGTTAGGGTAAGAATCGTAATTGGAAGTAAGGAAATTGAGACCACGGCTCTTGTCAATAGCGGATTTGAAACGGATACACCTCAACTCCTCGTCCCACATAAATTCATACTTTCGAACAATATAGACCTAAACGTCCTAGAGAAACCGAGAGTACAAGAATACGATACAGCTGGAGGACCAATAATCATGCACGTATACCCGGAAGCATGCACGATCAACGTAGTTGAGGAGGATAGGACGTCGAAAAGTGTAAAGGCAGACCTAGTGATATCCCCGGTCGAAAAAGAGGTGCTAATGAGCGACGCATTAACCGAAGAACTGGAAATAATCATAATGAGCCCAAGGAAAGGGCTATGGAAATTTGCCGACGACCCCCAAAACAAGATTAGGCAATCACACAAACCAAAATACTGGTAAATACCTTACACTTAACAGTATCCTTAATTTATGCACACAAAACGCTTATGCTAACAACTTCCCCTCACAATTTCGATGTAAGCAACTCAATACACGCTTACCTCCAAAAGCCATCAACAAATTCCTGTTCGTTGACCTAGTTAAAGGGCCTCTTAGAACTTTTTGAACTAATAACTCGGCCCAAGTATGCACAGATGTCCTGTAGGGGCTCGTGGTGGATGAGGAGCTGCTCGACAACGTCGTCTTGGGCTATGATGGTGATGGGAGGATGTCTCGATAAATTGATAGAAAGCCGAGCCTAAATGGTTTTGGCGGGTGGAATTGAGGATCTATAGAGTTTTGAGGGTGAGGAGCTCCAAGGGCGAGCTGGCCGTGAAGGCGCTCTTTGACGCGGAGATGTCTTTTACCGTTGTAAGGAGGGACGTCGCCGAGAAGATAGGCCACATCCTCCCAACCGACGTGAGGGAAGTCACTTTGGCCGATGGGAAGACGAAGTTGAAGGTGCTAGGCTACATCCCGATTTCGACGGTGCCCGAGGGCTCGCCCATAGACGACATAGCCTACGTGGTCGAGGAACTGGCTGAGGAGCTCATCGTAGGGTCAAGGTTATGGAGTTTACGACATCAAGCTGGACCCTCGACGAACAGGGTAATCGTGGGGAGGAATTACAGCTCCTCCGAGCTCTACGCGCACAATTGACATGCCGTACGTGACAAAGTGCAAATAATGCGATAGCTTTTGCAAGGGCTTAATGCTAATTGAAGTTGGAAGTCGAGGTGAGCTATTGAAGTTGGAGTCATCTATGCATTCATGTATTCCTAAGAGGTTTGTTAGAGAGATCTTGGAGAGTCATTCACGGTCATGCTGATAATACGTGCACGCTTACTGATATGTGGAAATGGATCACAGAAGATGTGCTCGCGGTCTACGCGTACCACCAAAGTGAAGCCCACAATAATAGCATACATCCCTGTCCCTAATAAGGGAGCTTTTTAAATTCTCAGTCGAAGACAGGTTGAGGAATCTCGAAGGTGGACGTGCGTGGGCCGCGATTCAAGATTCGGCCAGCGAGCTCAAGCCGCAGAGGCGTTGGAGGAGGCTAAGAGGGCTCTCAAGCTAGCCCGCAAGGAGCTTGAAGAATTTCGTAAGGAGAGGGAGGCTTTGAGGCTCAGGGATGCTTGTGAGAAGGGGTGGCTGGCAGTGCTCATGGCAACTGATGCGCTATTAACCGAGTTCGGTTTAGGGAAACCTGAAAGCTACGCTGAGAGGAGAGCGCTCCTTAAGAGGCTTGAGGAGGAGGTGCCGAAGGCCGCGAAGCTGGGCCTGAGGGATAGACTTGGCGCAAGGGGCTACTACCTGCACATCCTCGGCTACCATGAAGGTTCGCTCGTGGAGGAAGAGGTCGAGGAGGAGCTCGACAAGGTTGAGAGGTATCTGGAGGACGTGGAGGGGCTACTGAAAGAATCCCACGATACACGGCTTGGGGAGTGACACGATTCTACGCTTCACTTTTAAGAGTGAGACAAGCGATGAAACAACCTTAATTGGACCGCAACTTGAGGTGTTACGGCTGACATCCTAAGCCGCCAAGTCCTTGCGTGGTTGAGCAAGCTTCTAAAAATTTGCTCGATAAAAGGTTCATGCAAGAAATTTATAGAGAGATGCTCAAGGAGATGGTGGAGTATGCCTTAGAGCACGGTGCTTCACAGAGCACTCTTCACGAGGTCTTCACGAGAGGTTCAGAGAGGCCTCCCCCGGCTCCCCACGAGGGTCGTCAAGGGCGCCTATAGGGACGTCGTCAGGAGGGCCAAGTCCTTTAGGGAGCTAAAGAAGAGTGGCGACATGTTTATTATCACGACATTTGTAGTAGTAGGCTTGAAGACATCGTTCGAAGAAGGAGGACTGGAAGATGGATTTGATCATAAACTATGACCCTGAGGCCGACGTCTTAGTCTTGAAGCTGAAGGAGGAGCTCGTAGTGGATGAGGAGCTGCTTGACAACGACGTCGTCCTGGGCTATGATGGTGATAGGAGGGTCGTCTCAGTAGAGGTGCTGGATGCCTCGAATAGGGGCTTAATGAACGCGCTGATCGAGCTAGCGAAGGCGAAGAGGGAAGCAGTTAAACTCGTGTTCTCAAAGATAAGTTAGGAAGGGTTTGGTCAGATGAGCCGGAATCTCAAAGACTTGTTGAGGATGAGTAACAGATGTGATGATATGCGCGCGCACCTTAGCTCCCCCACACTCTCATGGCGCGACATTGTCAAAGTACTTGTTAAAGCTGGGTTTCAGCTTGTTAGACAGAAGCCATCTTACCTCGCTAAAAACGAATACGTCATACCAGTTCCAAAACGCAAAGAGATTAAAAGAAGTTTATTGTTAGAAATAATAGCGGGGCGGATATAACGGACTTGGCAACTTATTAAGGCTTATCAGGCCCCTCCATCTTAGGTTTTACGCAATGTTGAACATCAAACCTCCTGTCGAGAGCCCTCGGCGTATTTTGAGGAGGGAGTCTAGGTGAAGAGGGTCAAGCTAAGCTTCGTTGCAGGCGTCGAGTTCGAGTTCACGGATAGGGAGAGGGCAATCAAGCAGGTGGAGGAGTGGAGCGAGAGGGGGACGTGGAGGCCAGTCGTCGTCTTCGGGCCGGAGGGCTGCGGAAAAACGTCTTGGCTCAAGCAGGCGGCTGAGATGCTTAGGGAGCACGGCTACGAGGTGATATACGTTGACCCGATGCACAGGGACTTCGTAGTCCACACGGACGTCAAGGAGCTCGTAAGTAAATTCATCGAGGCGGCCTCTGAGGCCGCAGGGGTGGCCGAGGCGAAGCTGGCCTCGCTTGCGGTGACCGCCGTCAGGCTGTTCATGGGGAGGCGGAAGAG
>JAAOZJ010000126.1 GCA_011605835.1 Thermoproteota archaeon | reverse complement strand
TCTTTTCCATACGTCCCGACGTTCCTGTCCTTTAGAGAGGTAAAGCCGTTAATGGAGGCCCTCCTGAGGCTGAAGAACAAGCCGACGATACTCTTTGTCAACGGACAGGGAGTGGCCCACCCGAGGAGGCTCGGCCTAGCTTCTCACTTGGGCATCGTCGCGGACATCCCCACGATAGGCGTCGCGCAGAGGATTCTGTATGGAAGGCCCAAGCGCCCTCTTGAGGGTGTGGGTTGCGTGGAGCTCGTCGACTTAGTTGAAGGGCGTGAGGAAGTCATAGGCTACCTCTACAAGAGCGACAAGCGCTTCAGGCCGATCTGCATAAGCGTGGGCCACAGGGTCAGCCTCGAGACGTCCTTGGAGTTAACGAAGTCCTGCATGAAAAGGGGGATTAAACTCCCCCTCCCGCTCTACTCGGCTCACGTAGAAGCCAATAGGGGGGCCGCGAGCCTTGGAGTATCGAAGCGACACTAACGTTGTAAATGGTGGGACCGCCGACTTATCCGAGATAGACCCGGATCTCTGGTTCGCCTTGCTTCACCTGGCGAAGCTGGGGGCTTTGAGAAAGGGCATCTTTATAAACACGTTCGAGCTTGCCAAAGAACTGGGGACCTCGCAACAGACGGCATCGCGGAGGGTACTAGAGCTCGAGACCAAAGGGTACATCAGGAGGAGCGTCAGCAGGAAGGGCCAGACGATAGTTGTAACCGAGAAAGGAGCTCAGCAACTCATGGTCGTTTACGCGATCCTGCACGCCTCGCTTAGCGAGGCCCTGAGGAGCATTGTAATGACGGGGGAGGTGTTCACTGGCCTCGGCGAGGGGGCCTACTACGTGAGCTTAAACGGGTACAGGATGCAGATAATAGAGAAGCTGGGGTTCGACCCCTACCCCGGCACGCTGAACCTCAAGCTGACCAACTCCTCAGACATATACTTCAGAGACGTCCTGAGCCACAGGGCTGGGATACTAATCAAGGGGTTCAGCGACGGAAAGAGGACCTACGGATCCGTGAAGGCCTTCAAAGCCAAGGTGCGTGGCATCGACGCGGCGGTCTTGCTCATAGAGAGGACCCACTACGGGCGTGACACCCTAGAGGTGATAGCCCCGGTCAACCTGCGCCAAGCGCTAAACCTGAAGGACGGGGACAGGGTCTCGGTGGAGGTCTACTTGACCTAGCCCTCAACGTCGATTAAGCTTAATAGCTCGACCCACGAATTAGTAACCGGGCACGGCGGGTAGGCCCGGGGGGCTCGGCCTCCCCTGTAACCGCAAACGGCCGCATGGCGGGGGCAGTAACCCCGACAAGCGGCTCGGAAAGCCCGAGGCCCTCTCCGGCCCTAAACTATGAGGCTCCGCCCCATGGAGGCGCCGTAAGGGGTAGCTCCCCCGTAGGGGGGACGCGAACCCCCTTGCCGGCCGAACCAGGTTAGGCCCGGGAGGGAGCGGCCTTAAGGCCGGGCGGCGTCGTTCATGGGTTAACGGGGCTGAGGAAGGGGCTGGACGGGGCTCGGGTGGACCGGGCCCATTGTCGGGGGGCCGCCGTGCCCGAGGGCTCGCAACAATTAAGTCCCAGCGAAGCGCTTTCCTGCCCCAAAACCGGAGAGTGGTTTGTTGGAGCAGATACTGCTGGAGCTCACGGCGTTCCTGGGCCTCTGGGCAATAGTCGCGCTGGCGTATAGGTTCTTTAATCTCAAGAGGTACGGCTTCTCCCTCAAGCCCCTTCTATTAATTGCGAGGTCGAGGAGGATAGCTGAGAAGCTCCAAATCATGGGCTCTGCTAACTCGAGGGCTTGGGGGGTCGTCTCCAGCGCAGGCGTCTTTGTCTCGGGTGGCCTGACGGTCTTCGCCTTCTACTTTCTAATCACGAACTTGATGGCCAGAATTGCTAGGCCTTCTCAGCCCAGCCTATACATCATAGTCCCAGGGATCACCATCGGGTGGGAGGCAGTGCCGTACTTCGTCGTGGCAGCCGCCATAACCATAACGGTCCACGAGGCCTTCCATGCCATAACGTTCGGCAGTGAGGGGGTTCCGATCAAGAGCTTCGGCTTCTTCTTGGCAGCTATCCTCCCCGGGGGGTTCGTCGAGGCCGACGAGGAGGCCTTCAAGAACAGCAAGCCGCTGTCGAAGATGAGGGTCTACGCCTCGGGCTCCTTCTCCAATTTCTTGGTCTTTTCACTGGCGATAGCGCTCTCCGCCCTGACCATTTCTTCGAGCCCGCAGGGAGTCCTAGTGCTCGACACGCAAAAGGGCTATCCAGCTCACGGAGTGCTGAAGAGCTGGGACGTAATAGTGGCCATCGATGATCACGAAATACGCAACATAAGCGACCTGAACACGGTCCTGAGCTCCACAGCGCCGGGAACGGAGATAAACGTGACGGTCTTAAGGGATGGAGGATCGGCTATACTTAGACTTAGAACGGCCTCTCATCCAAGCAACAGCTCGAGGTCGTACTTGGGGGTAAGCATATCCGACTACTATCCCTCGACGATACCTTGGCTGAGGGGACAAGCTTACCTGCACTGGACGTCGACGCTCTACTGGCTCACGATTTTATCCTTCAGCGTCGCCATGATAAACATGCTCCCCATACCACTTCTGGATGGCTCCGGCTTCGTGAGGGCCCTCCTAGAGGGCCCCCTGAGGAACAACAAGAAATCGATCGATCTGATAACTAACGTGCTCGGCGCCCTCTCACTATTCCTCCTCATAGCCAACATAGGCATCCCGATTTCGTAGGAGGGAGGCGACGTGCAGTGCGTCAAGTGCGGCGCGAAGGCAGTCTATTACTCAGTCTACTCGGGCCACAGCTTCTGCGCCAAGTGCTTCATGAAGAGTGTGGAGCAGAGAGTCAGGGCCACCATAAACAGGTACAAGCTCTTCGACCCTGAGGATCGTATAGTGATAGCGATTTCAGGCGGCAAGGACAGTCAGGTCTTGGCGACCATAATCGCGAAGGTAGAGAAGGACTTCCCGGGCGCGACCTTAAGCGCCTTGATAGTTGACGAGGGGGTCCCGGGCTACAGGGACTTCGGCTTGAGGAGGAGCAAGGAGCTTTGCGACGAGCTCGGCATAGAGCTAACGACGACTTCGTTTAAGGAGCTCTTCGGCTACTCCCTACCCGAAATAGTATCAATCGCCGAGCAGAAGGGGGTGTCGCTGGGGGCCTGCACCTTCTGCGGCATATTGAGGAGGAGGGCCATCAACGTCAAAGCCAAGGAGCTCGGTGCCACGAAGGTCGCCACGGGGCACAACTTAGACGACGAGGCCCAGACAGCATTGATGAACTTATTGAGGGGCGACGTCGTCAGGCTCCTGCGCCTAGGCCCTAAGCCAGTCGAGGAGTTCCCGGGCTTCGTGCCGAGGGTGAAGCCCCTCCGTTACATACCCGAGAAGGAGACGACGCTCTATGCGTACTTCAAGGGCTACCCGCTCTACGAGGTTGAGTGCCCCTACGTCAGGGAGTCCATGAGAGACGAGATACGCTCCATTTTGAACGAGATCGAGGGCAGGCACCCAGGCACTAAGTACGCGATAGTCAGGGCTGCGGACAGGCTATCGGCTATGGGCGCTAGCTTAAAGGTCCGGGTGGGGTCGTGCAAGTACTGCGGCGAGCCGACGTCGAGAGACGTCTGCAGGGCGTGTGAGTTGCTCGAGGTGCTGGGTGTGACGAGTTGAAGACGACCAAGTACCTCTCTTACGTAGTGGGAGAACTCCCGGAAGGTTGCAGGCTGTGCATGAAGGGTATGAAGCTTGTGTACTTCGCGACGGGCCTCTGCGGCAGGTCTTGCTTCTACTGCCCCCTCTCGAAGGAGAGGAAGGGAAAGGACGTCGTCTATGCGGACGAGGTCCCCGTCAAGGACTTGGAGGACGTCTTAGCCGAGGCCAAGGCCATAGACGCGAGAGGGGTGGGGGTGACGGGCGGGGATCCGATGCTGAGAGTCGGGAGGGTTGTCGAGGTGCTGAAGGCCTTGAGGGAGGTCCTGCCGAGGAAGCTCCACGTCCACCTGTACGCGACGACCCAGCCCCACGTCAACGAGCCCTCTCTAGGCAAGTTGCTCGACGCGGGGGTCGACGAGCTACGCTTCCACCCGAACCTCGAGGTGGTCGACGAGCTCCTTCCGCTCAAGCTGGCGGTCGACATGGGGTTCGAAGCAGGGCTGGAGGTCCCGGCCATACCCGGGTTCGAGGACAAGATCTGCAAGACGATTGAGAGGGCTGAGAAGCTGGGGGCCTCCTTCGTGGTGATAAACGAGCTCGAGATGACGGAGTCGAACGCACTAGCTCTTCAAATCAGGGGCTTTAAGTTGAAGGCGGGTACTGTGTCAGCGGTTCAGGGGAGCTGGGAAACGGCCATGACGTTATTGAGATTCGTCGAGGAGCTGGGCCTCAGCGGTCACTTCTGCCCAGCATACATCAAAGACTCCGCGCAGTTTAGGAACAGGCTGAGGAGGAAGGCAAGGAGCATAGCGATGCCTCACGAGGTCGTGACCCGAGACCCCTTGCTCGTCAAGGGGATCATAGAGCCGCCTCAGGGCTCGTCCCTCGAAGAGGCCCTGAGGAGGGTCAAGTCGATCGCGCCGGAGCTCTACATCTACGTCAACACCAGCAAAAACAGGCTCGAGTGCAACTACAAGGAGCTGAAGAAGTTGTCGGAGAAATTGAAGGGCGCGGGTTTCAGACTAAGCATAGTCGGCGAGCTACCAACTAGCTTTAGGGAGCAGGTCATGCTCAAGCCCCTTTAATCCGATAACCCGATCTCCTTCTCGCTTTTCCCCTTCGCCTTGATTATCTTCTCGGTCACTTTTTGAGGGAGGGCGACGTCCTCTTTTCGAAGGGACGTGGGGCCTATGACCACGATCCCCTTGCCGTCGACTATGTCGATTTCGTACATCCGCTTGTCGTGAGGGGTCCACCTCATCTTCTCCACCATTACGAAGCGCCTCAGAACGCCGCCGCTGACGCTTCTCCTGAACCTGATTATACCGTCGGCAACGTGCTCAACCCCAAAGCCGAAGGCCTCAGACGTCGTTACGGCGTATTGGCTCGTCATCAATATGGTCATGTCCCACTGGCTCAGGACCCTCTTTATGAAGTAGCTGTGCCTCCTAGCCATGGCTGGGGCGTCGAGCCAAAAGGCTGACATCGAGTCTATCACAAGCCTCGTGGGACCGTAGCCCAAGTACTTCTTCGCTTCTATGACTTTCTGGACCAGCTCCTCGGGGTTGAGAGCGCTGAGAGTCCAAGGGGCCTTGTCGCTACGCATGAGGGCGTCTATTATCACCAACCTCTTCTCCTCCTCTCCTCTCTTGAAGTCGAAGCCGAACTGAGAAGCCTGAACTATGATGGAGCTGCGGCTCTCCTCCGTGGTCACGAATACGCCCTTCTCCCCCCTCTTGAGCCCCTCGGCTATGAAATGTATGCAGAATATCGTCTTCCCAGTCCCGGGCTCACCAGTAATAGCAACGGCGAACCCTCTCGGTATGCCACCAGCCAGCATCTCATCTATCTTCGGTATTCCCGTCGAGACCCTCTCGATCTTTACCGACACCGTCGACATACCTAGTTAAAGTTTGGAAGAAGAGGTAATTAATGTTTGTTGCAGTACACATATTATGAGACTAGGCCACGTAGGCCCCCGATGGCCCAAGTCATTATCCTACGAAGCTTTAAGTGCTCGGAACGTCGAAGCCGCTTGAGTCGCTTCGTGACTCCGGGCATTTGACCTGGACCCAAGGCTAATATCCGCAGACCTCCTCACATATTCGCGACTGGGACCTTCAATCTTCAGGGAGGGTCTTGGGCTCGCCTGCTGGGGAAAGCGTCATGAACAGCCTCGAACAAGAGCACTATTCCAAGCAGGAGGTCTTGGAGGAGATAGCGAGGTTTGCCAAGAACAGATGGGTGGGAGTCCACTGCATCGAGAAGGACGACAAAGGGAATAGGATCATGGTTAGATACATCGACAAAAGGCCCATAGTCATAGACTCTCCGCGTGACCTGCTCTTGGTCATGCAGAGGCTGGGTAAAAGGGGGCTGAGAAGCGTCTACGCTACGGCGGCCGTGTACTCAGAGTTGCGCTCGATAGACGACGTGAAGTCGCTGAGTAACATGATCCTCTACACGCCCACGTGGGACATCGACAACGACTTCAAGAACTGGAGGTCGACTGTCAGGGCCTGCGTGGAGATAATCGAGGCCCTGAAGGAAGAGGGGGTCGAGAAGTCGGTGTTTGTGAAGTGGAGCGGCAACGGCGCTCACGTGCACCTCCATGAAAGATCTATAGGCGAAGGGGTTTTAAAGGGCAGGACCCCCCTCGACGTAGCATATGCGATAGTGGAGTACGTGAGGATGAAGGTCGAGCCGAGGATCCAAGAAATAGCCATGATTGATGAATGCAACATAAAGGTCGAGAACAAAATCGATAGACAGCGCATGTTCACGTGCCCTCTGAGCCTGCACAGGGACCACGATAGGGTGTGCGTGTGCATAAGGCCGAGCCGACTGCACCACTTCGACCCCTCGTGGATCAACCCTCGAAGCTACGTCCACGACAGGGACTGGGCCCTCTATGAAAAGGGGGAGGCCGACCAATTGGCGGAGAGGGCCATCAGCGTCGTGGGAGGCTTTCCATTGCGTAGGACAAGGAGAAGGAAGTACCCCCGGCTCGATGAAGCCGTAGCAAAATGGCTTAGCGTCCTCAGTAGCGGAGGAGATGAATATAAGGATCACGGGCTTCGAAACGCTCGCTAGCAACGTTGCTGTCATGTCCAAACCTTTGAGATTGACCGTTCGACATCAATTCTTAGATTGGCGATATGTAAATGAGGTGCTTCTCGTACCCTAGATGAGGCACTCATGGCCTCTTTTCAAGTTCATTAAGTCAAACGCAAGAAGGCGCGTCAAGCGGTAGGGCCTTGAGCTCGTAGATCAAGAACGCGTAGCACCTTATGCACTCTATGGCCAATAACGCTTTCCCATCAAGGTCCTCACGATAAATATTAGGACCCGCAGAACTATACTCTTCTTGATAGGTCATGTCCGAGCCTAGAATCGTTGTCTCGAAGGCGAGCGACTACAAGCAGGTATACGCTTCAGGGGCCTCGATAGGCCACACCCCCTTCGACTTTCACGTACAGTTCTTCAGGGACAGTTTCGAGCCAGATGAAGAAGCCTTGACAGGGAGGAGACCTCCAACCCTCGTCAGGGAATTCATCATTGAGATAGTCATGTCCCCGAACCAAGCCAAGGCGCTTGCTCTACTCCTGATGAAGCACGTCGAGGATTACGAGAAGAAGTTTGGCAAAATACCTACCCCTCAGGCGCCCTCGCCGCAACCACCCAGCGGGTACATGTAGCGTACCCGACTCACACGCGGAGACATGATATCAACTCCACGCCCTCCTCCTTTCCAAGACAGCTGATAATCCCTCAACCCAAGGCTCAAAGCGACGCACGACTTCCGGTATTTTGTCTATCACGTCCGTTGCTAGGATGTGATAGCCCTTCTCCTCAGCAGCCAGAGAGCCAGCCGCCCCGCATATGAACGAGGCCGCCGCGGCAGCTCTGAGGCAGGGGAAACCTCTGCTCAAGATAGAGGCGGTCAAGCCTGTCAAGACGTCTCCTGTGCCACCTACAGTCATTGCCGGGTTTCCAGTCATGTTCACTTTAACCCTAACACCATCCGATATCACGTCCTCGGGGTGCGCTTTAACAAGGAGGGTGACCTCGTGCTCTTTGGCGAGCCCCCTAACTTTCAAGGCCTTATCAACCCAAGATCCTTCTAGGCTTGTGCCGAAGAGTAATTTGAACTCTCCTGCATGAGGGGTCAAGACAGCCTTTGCCCCCTTGACTACGTCCAAGCCTCTGGAAAGGGCCTTTAGGCCGTCGGCGTCTATGACCATTGGCTTGCCTAAGTTCCTCAGCTTATCGATTATGAGCCTAGCGGCCTCAAAAACTTCTTCGTCGACCCCCATGCCGGGGCCCACCACAACGCAGTCAAATCTCTCGGCAGTCTTGATGACCATATCCACGTGCTTGGGCGTGAACTTGAGCCCCTCGACCTCTTGGACTATCAGATTTGGCGAGAAGCTCCTAATGGCTCCCGAGACGGACTGAGGGGCTATCACTACTGCGAGGTCGCACCCCCCTCTGAGGGCCGCTAAAGCGGCTAATGCTGGAGCGCCTGAGTACTGCCATCCCCCTCCTACGACGAGCACCCTCCCCCAGTCGCCCTTCTTAGACTCCGGCGGCCTACGCCTGATGGTGAACTTGACGTCTCCTGGTCCGACGATTATCTCTGCTTCGGGCGGCACGCCTATGTTAGCGACTACGACCTCACCCGTATATCGCTCGTTGCCTCTGAGCCCCCTCTTTGGCTTGTGCATCGTCACAGTCACGTCAGCTTTAACTGCTTCGCCGTGCACTTCGCCAGTCGAGGGGTCTACGCCCGTGGGGACGTCCACCGAGACCTTAAAGGCCTTGCAAGAGTTTATGATCTTTACAACTGATAGCAATGGTTCCCTTAGCGGACCTCTGAGGCCTGTCCCTATCAAGGCGTCGACTATGGCGTCAGCCCCCTCGAGCTCCCTTCTGAGGACGTCGAGGTTCACAGCGTCTCCAAGCTCCAAGAGCCTTACAGACCAGTCCATCCTTTTTATCATTTCCCAATTGTGCTTAGCCTCGCGCCCCTCGATGTCAGCCCCTTTACCGATGAGGATGACGACGGGCCTCCCTCCCCTACTCGCGATGTGACGAGCAGCGGCGAAGCCATCCCCTCCTTTGTTCCCCCTCCCAGCAACTATGACAACCTTCTTACCCCTAATGCCGACCCTTTTCTCAATGACATCAGCCACGCTTCTGCCAGCGTTCTCCATGAGCAAGAGCCTTGAGACGCCTAGGTACTCAGCGTTCTCGTCGACTATCATCATCTCCTCGGCGGTTAGCTCCTCCAGCTCCCCTCGAAGCTCCTCCAAGCTCATGTCCTTCCCCTCGCGGCCAACAGCTCTGCCAGCGCCTTGTACACGCCATAAGCCCTTATGACTGGAGCCGCTACGATTATGCTCTCCTCATTCAACATTATGCCTCTCTTGTATTCACTCATGCGAGCGTAGCACACCTGCTCCATCAATATAACTCTTTCCTTGATGAACTTTTTGGCCACACTCTTCAAGTCCAAGAAGTCGTTGCATCTGCATATCAGGATTCCGTTGTGCCAGAGGGGGACGCTTTTCGTGATGTAACTGCAAAAGGCTATGTCTCTTACTTCTCTCTGCTCTAGGTTTATTACTTCTACGTCGTAGTTCAACCACTTAAACCTCAAGCTCTCTGCACTGCTCATAGTTGCTCACCGCCGCCACCAAACGATTAGGACGTGGCGTCTAGATAAACTTGGGCCTAAGAGAGAGTCTCCTTGGAAGCCAAAGCTTGGCTTTAGGCTTGTCTGCGCACTCCTTACTTATAAGTTCAATGAGCTCGGCAAGCCTCATGGTGATCGTCTCCCTCCTCTCCCTGATCCTAACCGACAAGGTCCCCTCTTTGACCTCCCTCTCGCCCACGACTACGATGAACGGGATCCACTCGACCTCTGCGTCCCTTATCTTCCTAGGGACGCTCTCATCTCTATCGTCCACGTCCACCCTGATACCAGCCTCCTCGATCTCGTCAGCTATTTTCAAGGCTTCCTCTAGGTACTCCGAGGAGACTGGAACGACTCTGACTTGAGTTGGTGATAACCACACCGGCAACATCGGCGGCCTCCCTGAGGCCTTGTTCTTCTCTGCTTGCTCCAATAATGCGTAAATCCACCTCTCTATAGACCCCATCGAACTGTGGACTATGATGCAACCCTTCTTCGACCCGTCCTTGTCCACGAACTTTATGCCGTAGCGCTCGGAGTCCTCTACGTCCAGCTGGACCGTGCAGAGCTGGGCATTACCTCCAAGGGAGTCTATGAACTGGTGCTCTTCCTTGACCACCCAGTAGTGCTTCATGGCCGGCAGGACCTCTATTAGCAGGGGTTCCCCCACGTCTCGAGCTAGGGACGAGAACCACTCCTTATTCTCTAAGAAGAAGGACTCGACCGCCCTAAGGACTATCACGTAGTCTATCTTCATCGACTTCACGAGCCTCATGTACTTCTTCATGAGGTTGGCGAACTCCTCCTTGCCCTGCTCTAAGTTAGCGCAGAAGCAGTGTATGTCCGGCATCGTGAAGCCCCTCAGCCTCCTCAGGCCGACGCACTCGCCCCTCTTCTCCAGCCTGAAGGAATGCGAGAGCTCGTAGACCCTGAGGGGTAGCTGCCTATAGCTCATCGTGACCCTCTTCATCATGCTGAAGAGGCCGAAGTCCCCTGCGAACCTCAGCGTGAACTCCTCGTTGTCTATCTTGAACCTATAGTCCCTCTCGAGGAACCTCGACGCCTGCTCGGCTATCTCCGGGACGCTCAGCCTGTAGATCATGGGGGTCTCGACGACCGTAGCCCCCACGTCGTTGACGGCCACATCCATCGCCAGCTCCTCTAGTAGGTGCTTTATGAGGGCCCCCTTTGGGAGGAACTTGAAGTGCCCCACGTCGGACGCGGGCTCGTAGTCTACGAGCTCTAGCTTCTGCATGAACCTGATGTGCGGTGGAGCGCCTTTTTCGGACTTCAAGCCCCTTTCGTTCATTATCAACCTCTTGATCAACGGGTACTTGGCGAGGGCCACGTCGTCTTGAGGTCTATCCCGACTCAGCTCCCTCATCTCGCCGCTGGGCTCCACCAAGACGTAGTAGCCCTCTTCGACCTCAGGCTTTGCAATTTCAATGGCTATAGCTCGGCCCTCGGGCTTTATCGACTTCGAGAGCTCCGAGAGGGGGTGGCCCTTGCATACCAACGTGAAGGCCTTGTACCACCCGAAAGGAGCACGCGAGACTCGGACGCCGCTCTCCTTCAACTTCTCCTCCAGCTTCACGAGGACGGCTAAAGCATCCCTCGGCCTAGCTAAGCTAGAAGAGAGATGAGCGTAAGGGTATAACAAGACCGAGCTGGCCTTCACCTTGTCCATAACGTCCAATATCTCCTTAGACGCGTTATCGACTACCACGTCGATGGCCTTAACGTCCTCCTCCTCGACGGCCGTGAACACCACCAAAGCGTCCTCGTACGATCCGCTCCTCCGCTCCTCCTCCATCTTCTCAGCCTCCTCCAAGGCCCTCTCCTTGACCTCATAGCTCATTGAGTCCGCGTGTATCAAGAGCAACCTCACGTCGAGCACCTCTTTGGGCCTTCTTGACGAGGCTACGAGATAGGGAATCGTCGAAGATATAAGGTCTTCTCCCTCTCTAAGCTTAGCTCATATTCTGCCCAGCTCTTCCGTGAACTTCTTCACCGCCTCCTCGTAGCTGACGACGTCGCCGATGTCGTAGACCTCGCCAGCGAACTCGTATCCGTAGACCCTCTCGCCCTTCTCTATCATGTCCCTGAACACTCTGTCCATGCTGTCGACCCCCTCCAGTATGTAGTCGAAGATTTTCGGCTCAAAGACGTAGATCCCAGCATTGACGTTGAACTCGACTTCCGGCTTCTCGCGCCACGCTAGGACCCTCCCTTGGCCGTCGACCTCTATGACGCCGAACCTTATGGTCTGCCTGAGCCTCCTCAAGACCATGGTAGCGGTAGCGCGCTTGGACCTGTGGTACCTCACGAGGTCTCGGTACCCAATCTTGGCGTAGACGTCGCCGTAAACGGTTATGAACGTGTCGTCGACCAAGCCCTTTACAGGTCTCAGCTGGCCAGCAGTGCCCAAGGGCCTGTCCGACTTGACGTACTTTATGTTGACACCGAGCCACGATCCGTCGCCGAAGTACGACTCTATCACCCTAGCCAAGTAGCTGCAGGAGATCACTACGTCCCTTACGCCTTGATCCCTCAGGTCCATTATTATCCTCTCGAGGATGGGTTTGTCGCCGAGGGGAAGCATGGGCTTTGGGACTACGTAGGTCAGTGGCCGTAACCTTACGCCTAGGCCGCCAGCTAGGATTACCGCCTTAATCTCGCTCAAGTAGGATCCCTAGTGTTAGAGCAGGTCTTCGGTCAGCTTTTTACTCTTAAACCTCTCCAAAATGCTACCGTACTTCTCCTCGTACTTCTTGACCTCCTGCTCGAGGCTCCTGACAGCCCTCCTCTCCATCCTATACTCGAGCCCGCATAGGCCATTGGGTAGCAGGGCGCTTCTGACACAGGTGGCGTACTGGCACTTGCCTCCGAGGCACTCCTCGCCAGTTTCTCTACATATCAGGGCCCCGTGCGCGGCAACCCTCGCATGGGGGTTCCCGAAGGCCCTCCCAAGCACCTTCCTTGCGCACCTAAAAAACTCACACCTTGCGTCGCACGGCTTGGGCACGACGACTCCCCTGATAAGGCACGGTCCCCCTCTAAAGGCGTAAGAGGTATAGGGGGGCTATAATCTTTTCCTCGGGGACTGCACGGTGAACGTAGCCCTCTTGATAATAGACATGTTAAACGACTTCGTCCATGGCTCGCTCAAGGTACCTGCGGCAAAGGACATAATTCCGAGGGTCAGGAAGCTCGCGGAGCTGTTCCGCTCGCACAAGAAGCCCGTGATATACCTTAGGGACAGCCATGTGAAGGGGGTCGACTTGGAGTTAAGGCTTTGGGGGGAGCACGCCGTAGAAGGCACGTGGGGCTCGGAGGTGATAGAAGAGCTGAGGCCGCAGGCCGACGACTTTGTGGTCGCCAAGAGGCGCTACAGCGGCTTCTTCGCCACCGACCTCGATCTACTGCTCCGGGAGCTCAAGGTCGAGAAGCTGGTACTGACGGGAGTCGTGACCGACATATGCGTGTTGCACACTGCCGCGGATGCCTTCTTCAGGGGCTACGAGGTGATGGTCGTCAGCGACGCCACGGCCTCCTTGACGCCCGAGAGGCACGAGAGAGCGCTCAGTTACATGAAGGAGGTCTACGGCGCGAGGATTTTGAGCTCCTCAGACGTAGAGGCTATGCTCTCAAGACCGCAACCTTAAAGAGCCCTCAAAAGCCAGCTCCACGTGGAGGTATAGAACTTGTCACAGAAGGAGAAGCGCTACTTCAGGTCGCAGATATACGAGGTGGACTACAGCAGGGGGATAATAAAGTTGAAGAACAAGCTCTGCCCTCGTTGTGGCAAAGTTATGGCCAACCACAAGAACCGCTGGAGCTGCGGTTATTGTCACTACACGGTATTCTCGTCCTCTTAGACCCGCAACGGGGAAAAGCCCTTGCACGGCTCGCAAAAAATCAACGAAAAGGAGCTAGTAGCGCTCTTAGTGAGGCTCATAAGGGCTAAGAGCGAGAACCCGCCCGGCTTCGAGGAAGAGGTTGCTTCAGTCGTCAAGGAGTATCTAGAGTCCCACGGCCTGTCCTGCAAGATCTACGAAAAGAGCAGAGGTAGGGCCAACGTCTTGTGTAGCATGGGGTCTGGGAGGCCGAGCTTGGCGTTCATTTGCCACATGGACGTCGTCCCCGCTGGCGTCGGCTGGACTAGGCCGCCCTATGAGGGCGTGGTGGAGGGAGACAGAGTCTATGGCCGCGGAGCTACGGACAACAAGGGAGCCCTCGCCGCCGTGCTAGTAGCGGCTACGAGCGTGAGCACCGCCGTGGAGAATGACCCTGCTGGGACCGTGACGATAGCCGCAGTTGCCGACGAGGAGCGGGGCAACGCGTACGGCGTAGGCTACTTGATAAACGAAGTCGGCTTCAGACCCGATTACGCGATAGTATGCGAGCCGACCAGTTGCAGGTCGGTGGTGGTCGCCGAGAAGGGTATCTTGAGGCTTAGGCTGAGGTCTAGGGGGAGGCCAGCCCACGGGAGCATGCCAGAGGAGGGGATAAACGCCATAGTGAAGCTCTCCAAGGTCTTGGCTAGGCTCGAGGGCTTCAGGATGACCTATGAGGAGCACCCGCTCTTCACAGCCCCGACGATCAACGTCGGTGTGATACATGGCGGTGAAGCGGTAAATGTGGTCCCCTCAGAGTGCATGTGCATGCTCGACATAAGGTACCTGCCGAGTCAGACCCCCGAGAAGATACTGGCCGAGATAAGGGCTTTTGTCGAGGAGGTTAAGAAGGAAGACCCACAAGTAGACGTCGAGGCCGAGATAACGGAGTTCGAGAAGCCGCTCTTAATGTTGCAAGACAACGCCTTAATCAAGTTGTTAGAGGAGTGCTCGATGAAAGTCGCTGGCTTTAAACCAGTGATTAAGGGCATGAGCGGAAGCACCGTGGCCAAACCTCTCTCCAAAAAGGGGGTTATGTCGGTCGTTTACGGCCCTGGGGACGAGAGGCTCTGCCACAAGGCAGATGAGTACATAGAGGTGTCGCAATTGAAGTTGGCGTCGCAGGTTTACGCCGAAGCCATGTTGAGCTTCGGAAAATACTTGGGGGATTCACGTGGGTGAGCCAAGAAGGCTCGCAATCTTGTGGGCCCCGTGGAGGATAAAGTATATAGAGTCGCCGAAAGCCGAGGCTTGCATCTTTTGCGTAGAGGGGATGGAAGCGAAGGACCGCGAGAATTTGGTGGTGTATAGGGGTAGCAAGTCCTTCGTGATGATGAACAAGTACCCATACAACACAGGCCACTTGATGGTAGCGCCTTACAGGCACGTCAGGGATTCGTTGGAGCTAACCGAGGAAGAGATGCTGGACTTGATGAAGAGCGTCAACCTCTCCATAAGGATCTTAAGAGAGGCCCTAAAGCCTGAGGGCTTCAATATTGGGATAAACATGGGCAGGGTTGCTGGGGCCGGAATAGAAGACCATCTCCACATACACGTAGTACCCCGGTGGGCCGGGGACACAAATTTCATGCCCGTCTTAGCGCACGTCAAAGTAATGCCCGAGCTTCTCGAATCCACGTACGACAAGTTAAGAGGCGCCCTCTCCAAAGTCCTGAAGGAGGCGCCTCCTCGATGAAAATAGGTATATTTACTCGGAACGAACACTCTTGGTGCTCTCGCAAGCTAAGGGATGAGATCATAAAGGCAGGCCATGAGCCTTTCTCCATGAGGTTTAGTAGGGTGAGGGTGAACATAGGTTTTAAGCCCTCGATATCTTACGACGGCGTCGACTTGGTTAACGAACTTTCAATAGCCATAGTGAGGCCGATAGGCAGGGGCTCCGTAGACGAGTGCTTCTTCAGAATAGACCTGCTCCACAAGCTCGAGAGGTCAGGTTTACCGATAGTCAATAAACCGTCAACCATAGAGAGATGCATGAGCAAGTTCACGGCATTAGCAATGCTGGAGGAACATGGACTGCCGGTGCCGAAGACGGTAGTGACCGAGAACCCCATCGAGGCGTTGAAGGCCTATCACGAATTGGGAGAAGACGTCGTGGTCAAGCCCCTCTACGGCTCTCGGGGCTTTGGGATCTCAAGGTTGAGGGACGAGGACGTGGCGAAGAGAGTCGTATCAGACCTCCACTTCCTGAGGCACGTCCTATACTTACAGGAGTTCATCCCTCACGGTGGAAGGGACATAAGGATATTCGTCGTCGGGGGCGAAATAGTGGCCTCCATGCAAAGGGTCTCGCCTAGCTGGAAGACGAACATAGCGTTGGGCGCGAAGCCGGTGCCCTTCACTCCTAGCGGGGAGCTGGCGAACTTGGCCTTGAAGGCCTGTGAGGTTTTGGGGTGCGACATAGCTGGGGTGGACGTAATAGAGTCGCCGTCAAACGGGTACTTGTTGACGGAGGTGAATAGCCAGCCAGGTTGGATGGGCTTGCAGGCGGTCACCAAGGTGAACGTAGCTGCCAAGATAGTGAGGTTTTTGATATCTAAGGCGAAGAGGTAATGGGCAAAGTAGTGAAGTGGAGGAACTACGTAGCGATACCGCTCAAATCCGAAATTTGGAGGCCGAAGACGGATTTCAAGGACAAGATAGTCGAGATGGTAAAGGACGTGGTCGCAGACGGCGATTACGTGGTCGTTTCAGAGAAGGCCCTCTCAGCCGCCCTGGGACGCCTTTATGACGAGTCTTCAATAGAAAGCGACTTGTTTAGCAGATTCATGACCTATTTGACCACGAGGATATTGTGGGGCTCTCTCTTGGGTCCTGTATGTAAGCTCTCCCCCGAGACGTTATGCCTGCTTAAGAGATACCCGCTTACTGACGGCGCGCGCCACAAAAAGCTCGCCCTAAGGCTAGGTGGCCCGCTCCAAGCGCTCAAACCGACTTCTGAGGCTGGGATAGACACGACGAACGTTCCGGGCTATCTGGTCTCCCTGCCCCTCGAAAAACCCTTTGAAGTTGCTCGTGAGATTCGAAGGCACATAGCGGAGAGGTTAAAGGTAAACGTGCG